>JBDREV010000150.1:0-8567 GCA_043819375.1 Candidatus Woesearchaeota archaeon | reverse complement strand
TTTTTGGGATGTGGATGAGACTGCGAACAAGATCCTAGCTGTACTTGATTATCAGGAGCTGTCTGGCAGCCTGTCTAGCAATGGAAAAAAAGAGGTCTGCAATCTTGATTGGAATATCCCAGCCAGTAAATGTATCAACATTTACAACCAATTATGCAGTTGAGGAGAATAGATTTTTAAAGAATAAAATTAATCAAGAAGGAAAGGTGGTAGGAATGAGTTTAAGTTTACGTGAGGATGTCAAACCGGAACATTGCTTCTGGCTGGCAGACGGTAATTCTATAAAGAATCTGCAGGAGTTAGCTGAAGCTTTGCTGAAGATGAAGCAGAGTACTTTTGACCACCATGTCAACGAACAGAAGAATGATTTCTATAAATGGGTCAAAGATATCTACCAGAATCAGAAATTTGCCAAGAAACTGTTGAAAAGCACAGACAAAATCGAGATGTCCACACTGATTACTAGGAGATTAGGAGTATTTGAACGGCCAATTATCCAGACAAGGATAGTAACAGCTGATGTTAAAAAGAGCATTGTAAAAAAAGATCACTCAATTGCAACTTTACCTAAGCAAAGACAAAAGAGGGTTGAGATCATAACAAGGCCGTTTCCAGAGAAGAAAAAGAAAAGGACCATCATCCCAGATAGAGACTTAGAACTCAAAGAGAAGGTTACAAAAATAAAAAAATTAACTGGGGAATCATCAAAAGAAGGATTAAAGGGAGAATCCTGGATCACCCATGATCGATTCAAGATTGCTGCCAGCTTAGCGGCCTTAGTTGTATTTGTCTTATTTGTAGGCTTGGGCAGCGGCGCAGGAAGCCTTTCCGGAGCAGTGGTTGGTGTTGATCAGGCTAAAGAGATTCAGTTTTTAGGATTAGGAGGGATGCTGGGTGCATTAATATTGTTAGTTATTCTCCTAAAAGTGCATCGGGAAGCAAAACAAGACTGATGGTCAGCGTCTGTTTCTATTTTCAAGTACACCAGCCTTACCGTCTGAAACCGTTCCAGATCTTTGATATTGGTAACAGAAAAAGTTATTTTGATGAAGAGAAGAATAAGCAAGTCTTGTTAAAAGTAGCTCAGAAATGTTATCTTCCCGCAAATCAAGCAATCTTAGAACTATTAAAAAAACATCCAGAGATGAAAGTTAGTTTTAGTTTTTCTGGAGTGGTCTTAGATCAGTTCGAAGAATATTGCCCAGAAGCATTAGCTAGTTTTCAGGAGTTAATCAAGACAGGTCAAGTGGAAGTTCTGGCAGAAACATATTACCACAGCCTTTCTTTTCTATATTCAGAACAGGAATTTGTGCAGCAAGTACAAAAACATGAGCAGAAGATCAAAAAACTGTTTGGTGTCAAGCCAAAAGTGCTGCGTAATACTGAACTGATCTACAACAATGCTCTGGCTGAAAAGGCAGCAGAGATGGGTTATGATGCTGTACTCTTAGAGGGGGCAGATAAGATTTTAGGCTGGCGTTCTCCTAATTTTGTCTACCAGCCAATCAAAGGTAAGATCAACTTATTGCTGAAAAATTATACTCTTTCTGATGATATTGCTTTTAGATTTTCCAATCAAAACTGGAAAGAACATCCATTAACTGCGGAGAAATATACCCAATGGATCAACAGTATTAATGGAGATGGGCAGACAGTCAATCTGTTTATGGATTATGAAACTTTTGGTGAGCATCAATGGGAGTCCACAGGGATCTTTGAATTCCTGAAGAAGCTTCCAGAAGAACTGCTCAAGCATCCAGACAATAGTTTCAAATTCCCTAGTGAAGTAGCTGCAAGTTATTCTTCGGTAGGAAAACTGGATGTCCCTGATTTTGTTTCTTGGGCGGATCTAGAAAGAGATGTGAGTGCCTGGCTGGGCAACGAGATGCAGAGATCAGCCATTGGAAAGCTATATGCGATCGAAAAAGAGATTATGGAAAATGGTGATGAACAGATCATCTCTGATTGGAGAAAGCTGCAGACTTCAGATCACTTTTATTATATGTGCACTAAGTGGTTCAGTGATGGGGATGTGCACAAATACTTCAATCCTTATGACAGCCCGTATGATGCTTTCATAAATTTTATGAACATTTATAAAGACCTAGTTTATAGAATAGACAAAAAAGAAGAGGGGATGATTGAAGTTGCTGAACCCCTTCTTAAAAATGAGGTGAGACCATGAAAAAGAAAACCACCACTAAACAAAAGAGCTGGCCAGACTGCCCCGAAGAGAATTCTTTCTGGTTTAATGACGGACAGGCAATCAGAAATGTTGCTCAACTGCCCAGTGCCCTGAAAAAAGCAAGCCCAGAGACCTTAAACCACCACGTCAATGCAGAAACGAATGATTTTGCCAATTGGGTAGGAGATGTCTTCAATGAGAAGCAGTTTGCGGCTGAGTTAAGGAAAGCTAAAAACAAGACTGCATTACTGAGAGTAGTAAACTCCCAGCTTAAATAAAGATTCAAAGAAGTAGGTGAGAGTACTGTATCTTTAATGAGATTATAAGATGATTAAACATACCCAAAATAGTTTTTCCTTGAAGGACATACAAGATTTAGATGTTTATGTCTTAGCTGCTCTGGAATTATTCTCTGAAGTTAAAATTCCCAATACTAGGGTGAAATATAAACGGCCTTTGATTGTGGGCAGTGGGAATGCAGCAGCCACGGGGAAAATCCTTGGTTCTGATCTTGATGCTGTCTTTGCTGATGAATCTAATTTTGAAGGAAAACTAAAGAAGATAAAAGCTATTGATGGTGTGGTGTTAATTTCTGCTTCCGGAGGGAAACATGCACCCATCATCGTTAAAACTGCTCAGAGGTATAAGAAAAAAATAACGTTGATCACTAACAATGAACATGCTTTGGCCAAGGAATTTGCTGATGAAGTTTATATCTTTCCAAAAAACAAGGAGCCTTACACCTACAATGTTTCTACTTATTTGGGGATGATTTTGGGCAAGACCAAAGAGGATCCGCAAAAGATTCTCCAATTTATCAAAGAGAAGATTGACAGATTGGTCCTGCCTGATTTTAAAGGATACAAAAAGTATTATCTGCTTGTTCCGGAAGAATTTGTGGAGATCATCAGAATGCTCAATGTCAAGTTCATGGAACTGTTCGGCAGGAATATTGCCAGGGATATTGAGACTTTTGAATATGCCAAGCATTCCACCACCGTGGTTCCCGCTGAAAAAGAACTGTTCATCAGTTTCGGCAAGAAGAATGATTTATGGGGAAAGGAAAGGCTATTTGTACCCCTGCCAAAAAATGCTAATTATGGGGCGATGATGGCCATCAGCTATTACTTAATCGGCATGATCCAGAAAGAACAGCCAGCCTGGTTCAGGAAAAATATTGTTGAGTATACTCAGAAAGCTTCCAAGATATTTAAACAAGAAATAAAACCGATTGTAAAATGACCAACACAAAAATATTGCAAAATATTGCCAACAAGTTAAGGATCAATTCTATCCAGATGACCACTGCCGCTGGATCAGGACATCCAACCAGTTGCATGTCCTCAGCAGAGATCATGGCTTACTTATTCTTTGATGAACTGCATTACAATACTAAAGATGCCTTTGATCCAGGCAATGATGAATTTGTCTTGTCTAAAGGACATGCTGCTCCGATCTTATGGGCAGCTTATGCTGAAGCAGGAATTATTGCCAAAGAAAAATTGCTGACTTTGCGTCAGATCAACAGTGATCTGGAAGGCCATCCTACTCCCAGGATGGAATGGATCAAGATCGCTACTGGCTCTTTAGGCCAGGGATTAGGAGCAGGCGTAGGCATGGCCCTTGCTCAAAAAATGCTGAAATCTCCAGCCCGCACTTTTGTGTTGATGGGTGATGGAGAGATCGCTGAAGGATCAGTCTGGGAAGCTTGTAATCTCGCAGCCCATTTTAAGACTGATAATTTGTTTGCAATTGTTGATGTAAACGGTCTAGGGCAGAGCCAGCAGACTATGCATGGCCATGATGTTGTTGCTTACCAAAAGAAGTTTGCAGCCTTTGGCTTTGAAAGTTTAGTGGTTGATGGCCATGATCTAGAAGCCTTAAAGAATGCTTTTGCCTATTTAAAAAAATCAAAGAAACCGAAAGCTTTGCTCTGCAGCACCATCAAAGGTAAAGGTTTCTCCGAAGTGGAAGACAAGAACGGCTGGCATGGTGTGCCTTTTGAAAAAGGGATGGCCAACCGGGCAATTGGAGAGATCGGAGAGATCAAGGAATTTGATGCAACTAAATCAGTCAAGGCTGCATTTAAAGTAAAAAAAATAAAAATCAAAAAAAATAAATTAGAATTGAATGAGTATAAAAAAAATGAATTAGCAGCTACACGTGATGCTTACGGCAAAGCTTTGTTGAATCTGGGTCTGGCTGATCCTACGGTGGTTGCAGTTGATGGTGATGTTAAAAATTCCACCAAAGCAGATAAATTTTTTAAGAAATTTCCTCAACGTTCATTTGAATGCTATATTGCTGAGCAGGGCATGACGGGAGTTGGGTTAGGATTGGCAGCCAAAGGATTCATTCCCTTTGTAGCTACCTTTGCTGCTTTTTTAAGTCGTGCTCATGATTTTTTTAGGATGGGTGCTTATTCACACACTAACTGCAAATTTGTTGGTTCACATGTGGGTGTTTCTATCGGTGCGGATGGGCCTTCACAGATGGGATTGGAAGATGTGGCCATGTTCCGGGAGATTCCTGGATGTGTGGTGTTACATCCATCTGATGCTGTTTCGTGTGAGTATTGTGTGAAAGAGATTGCTGAGCATAAAGGAATCTGTTATTTAAGGACGCTTCGTCCGAAAACTGCTGTTCTGTATAAAAATGGAGAAAAATTTCCCCTTGGCGGAAGTAAAGTCTTGAAAAAAAGTGGTAACGACAAAGTAACTGTGTTTGCCACCGGGATCACTGTGCATGAAGCCTTGAAAGCCTACGATTTATTGAAGAAAGAAGGGGTTGCTATCCAAATAGTGGATTGCTATTCTCTGCATCCAGTGGACAAAAAAGGTTTTAATAAAGCTATTGAACGGACTGCAGGAAAAGCAGTTGTAGTTGAAGATCATTATCCTGCCGGCGGCTTGGGAGAAGCAGTCAAATCTGTGATTAAAGGCAAAAATAGGATTAAACATTTGTGCATCAAAGAATTGCCTCGTTCTGGTTCTGCTGAAGAATTGATGGAAAAATATGGTATCAGCGCCAACTGGATTGTTAAAGCTGTGAAAGAAGTGATGAAATAACTAAGATAATGCCAAGCAAAAAAGAAACTCTTCCGGGAACGATCAGAGTTAAAGTAAAAGATCTTTATCCTTACCAAAAAACTTCTTCTGGGTGGAAAAGGATCAACAAAGAATTTCCAGAATTATTATTAGTGGTGAAGTTGTTCAAGGCCGATAAAAGGTTTAAAGAGTTGATTGATACTAAAAATCCCTTGTTCCTGAAAGGGCAGTTGTCTTCTGAAGGAAAAGAACAGGGGGCAAGGATCAATCTCCTTCCTAATGGTGAGAGATTAGAGAAAGCCTTCTCTTTGTTTTCCCCACATCTAAGGATCCATGACCAGGATTCAGATGACCACTGGGATGTGCTTTATCAGAATAAGGGCGGGACCTGGTCTTATGTCTATACCTTAAAAAAAAGAACAGAGCATCGCTCGAGGAAATACAAAAAAGTGGAACAACTAAGCAGAGTGTACAATAGGTTAGTCGAGAATGTCAAAAAAGGTCTGCTCAACCAGGATGATCCGCTAGCTGTCCCGATGTACACACTGCTCAATACATATATGCGGATTGGAAATGAGATCTATTTCAAAGCGCATGGGCATAAAGGCTTATCCACTTTGACCAAGAAAAATGTTGCCATCAAAGGAAACATAGTAAAGTTCAATTATCTCGGAAAAGATGGTGTTCCAGTCACAATCGTGCAGAAATTTCCCCCAGATTATATCAAAAGATTAAAAAGACTTTTAAAATCAAAAAAGAAAAATGAGTTCATCTTCTCCAAGAACAACCATCCCCTGCACGAACATGATTTCAAGGCGGCTTTTGCCAGATATTGCGGCAAGGAATTCTATCCCCATATTATCAGATCATATTATGCGACCAAAAAAGTGAAAAAATTTCTGGCCAGAAAAAAGAAAGCCTCCAACGAAGAAGTCAAAGAATTGTTCATATCCATCGCTCAGGCCTTGGGCCATAAAAAGTTTGATAAGAAAAAGCAGCAGTGGCAGGAACATTATGCTGTTACAGTAAACAGTTATATCCAGCCAGAATTGTTAGAGAAATTGCAGAAGATTAGTTCTTAATTGCTGCCAATAAACTCTTAATCGCTCTTTTGGGATTGTCTGATTTAGTAGTGTAAGATCCGGAAACAAACAGATCTGCTCCAGCTTGGGCAGCCAAATTGATAGTGCTGGGATGCATACCCCCATCAACAATGATCTTTATTTTTGGGTTGATTGTTTTTATTTGTTTGATTTTTCTTAGCGGTGCTTTGAGAAATTTAGCTCCATAAAAACCAGGATGGACAGTGAGGATTAAAACATAGTCAATCTTATTTAAGTAAGGTTTAATCAAACTGACCTTGGTCTCTGGTTTGAGAGCAAAGGCAATCTTTTTCTTGTTGCTTTTCATCCAAGAGACATAGTTATGCACATCTTTGATTTCTTCTATCTGAGGAATGAAAATATCTATTTTTCTTAGATTCTTTTTAATCCAAAGTTCAGGATTCTTGACCATCAGATGGGCATTGTACTGGAACTCCTTGCTTAACCTGAAGGGAAATTGGAAAGTCTTATTTGGGACAAACTTGCCGTCAGCCACATCCAGATGAAGGATCTTAGCGATTCCTTTCAATTTTTTAAAATCTTGATTTAGCTCTTTCTGACTCTTGGGCATCAAGGAAGGAAGAATCTTCTGCCTCATCTTACTTCCATGCTCTTGATCTTGTTCAATCTTCTGACATGCCTGACTTCTTTAGAAAAAGGAGTAGTCAGAAACCTTTCCAGCATCTTAGTGGCACGATGAAAGTGAGTGTACCAACCAGACAAGCAGATAATATTGGCATCATTATGTTCCCTGGCCAATCTCGCTTCTTTCAAAGAGAAAGGGATCACTGCTCTAGCTCCCCTGATTTTGTTAGCAGCGATGCACATTCCTTGAGCTGAGCCGCAAACTAAAATTCCCAAAACTTTCTCCTTGACCACTCTGCGGGCCACTTTTTCTGCAAAATCAGGATAATCATCTTTTGGATCCAAGGCCTGATTCCCCAGATCTTCATAATCCAATTTATGCTTGTCCAGCCAGACCTTAAGCTTCTCTTTCAGCTCAAAACCAGCATGATCTGCACCTAAATAAATACTAACCATCTTCATCACCTTTTATTTTGGCTGCCGAACAGCCTGATTCTTTGCTCCACAACTTTTTGGATCAACTCCCTTGCAGGAGAAAGAATGTGTCTCGGATCAAAATCTTTGGGATGGGTGTGGATAAATTTTCTTACTCCTGCATCAAAGGCGATTCTCAAATCCGTATCAGTGTTGATCTTGTTGATGCCATTTTTTACTGCCAGTCGGATCTGTGAATCAGGAACACCTTTGACGCCAGATAGTTTCGCACCATACTGTTCTGCCTGTTTGACAATAGCTTGGGGAACACCGGAAGCACCATGTAATACTAAGGGAACTTTTGTTTTTCGTTTGATCTCTTTGAGTATGTCAATCCTCAGTTTTGCTGCTCCCTTAAACTTGTAAGCTCCATGAGAAGTGCCGATAGCCACTGCTAAAAAATCACAGCCAGTCTGATCTACAAACTCTTTAGCTTTCTGAGGATCTGTGTAGATGATCTTTTTTTCACTTACTAAATCTTCAGTTCCGCCGATTGTTCCTAGCTCCGCTTCTACGGATATTCCTTTTTTATGGGCAAGATTGACAATCTGTCTGGTCAGTTTGAGATTCTTTTCAAACTCATAATGGGAAGCATCAATCATCACACTGGAATAACCTATCTTGATGGCCTGTTTGATAATGCTCAGATCTTTCCCATGGTCAAGATGTAAAGCAATCGGGAGTTTGGTCAGCTCAGAAGCAGTCTCTGCCAAACTGTAAAGAAAATTAATTCCAGCATATTTGATTGCTCCTTCAGAAGTAGCCAGGATCAAAGGAGAGTTAAGGTTTATTCCCGCTTGCACCACTCCCTGAAGGATCTCCATATTGTTGATGTTGAAATGTCCCACAGCATAATTATTGCGATGGGCTTTCTGCAGTATTGTTTTGGTATCAGTTAACATTTTGTGGTATTTATCCTCATCTTGTGTTGATGGATGAATTGTTCAGCTTCTTTCAGGGTCAACAGCTTGTTTTTGGTTCCTAAATGCTGGATCACTGAAGAAGCATTGGCCTGACCGATCCGGAGAGCTTTTTCAAAAGAATAGTTCCTGATGATCCCTGCTAACAATCCAGCAGTGAAGGCATCTCCTGCTCCGGCAGTATGGATAACTTTGATATCAGGAGGGATTAAAGAGTAGATTTTGTTTTCAGCCAGGGCAAAAAGTTTCTTGG
>JBDREV010000149.1:0-4383 GCA_043819375.1 Candidatus Woesearchaeota archaeon | reverse complement strand
AGAACTCGTTGAAGCTTAACCATTCCATCTCCTGAATTTCATTGGCGTCTTGAATAGTGGGCTCTCCAGATGATACAGAACACAGTACAAAATGCAACCTTACACCAAACTCTGGCAATTCTTTTGTTGCTAAGATATCTTCGGCCTTAACTGATACGCCTAATTCTTCATAAGCTTCCCTGACAGCAGTTTGGTAGATATCTTCACCATTTTCGTTTGTCCCACTAGGAAAAGACCAGATGTTAGGCAGAGTTTTTTTCTGTGCTGATCTTTTGATAAATAGAAATCTATCAGCAGTTTGGATGAGTATGGCTGCATGATCTTTCATTTAGAATCAGATTAAGTCTGAGAGTATATTAAATTTACTGCGTCCACGGATTAATTGAACAGCTTCCCCAATACCTCTGCAGAAGCCTCATATAAGGGTTTAGCCGGCATCAATTGTACATATCTTCTCAAAAAAAAGCTAGCCCCAGAATCAAAATCCTTGCCGGGCATCATCAGAGTATGGTGTTTGTTCTGCTGGAAAAAAGCAAACCCTACGGCCTGTTCAAGAGTGTTCTCCCGAATCCAGGTGATGGCAGCAAAAAATTTAGTAATATCTTCTCCCACCAACTTCTCTGCATCGGCAAATGAATTTACTAGATTGTAATTTATTGTATAACCCCTAAAAGGATTGAACAAAGCAGTGCAATAATCGATCTCTTCCTTTGCTCTTTCTTTTTTTCTCTCGTCAATCACTAACAGATTGATCTTTGATCTTTCAATATTTTTAAAGTAATCAAACTCCAGCCCTCTTTGAACATTAAGATCATAAGCCATATTCATTTGGACACCGCCTTGCATTTTCCCTTCACACATTGGAGTTTCGCCTGTCCGCAGTCAATTGTTCCAGCAACACATTCTGCAGTACACAAGATTCCTTTGCAGTCTGGAGCACTGGCATTGTTCACTGTATCCTTGGCATGGCAGCATTCTGCCGGCACACATTCTGCATCAACGGTGCAAGCTTTCTCTGTAGGTATGCAGCCAGCCAGCATCATCGACAAAACAATTAATATCAAAGACCATTTCATTTTTTATCACCTTACAAAAACTCTTTTTGATAAGCGCTCTGCTCATTCAATTCTCCACGGAGATTTTTTGACCATAACTCTTTCACATCAGCTTTCTGGCTCAAGAGCCAGGCTAATTTGATGAAGGCAGTCTCTGCAGTCAGGTCCGTCAGATTTCCTAACACTCCTGCCTCCTGCAATTTTATTCCGGTAGAATAAACATTCATATTTATCCTGCCAAAAATACATTGTGAAGTTCCGACCACAGGAATCCTCTTAACTAATCTTTTTAGTTCTTCATAGAACTCGGCATGACTCTCAGTGTAATCATCAATATGATTGATCGGAAAGTTGCCGGCTATCCCTCCTCCTTCCAAAACCAGACCATCAAATTTTTCGTAGACCTTAAGCTCTTCAACATACATATGGGGATGAGATTTAAGGATTCCAATCTTCAATTTTTCATTAAATAATTTCAGGGTTAGCTTTTCTGTTTTATTTTTCTTATGATAACTCTTTTTGATGTATTCTATCTTTCCGTTTGGATCAACATAAGCCCAAGGAAGAGTATTGACTGCCTTGAATGCATCTCTTCTGGAAGTGTGTAATTTTCTTGCTTTTGTTCCTGGAATGATTACACATCTCTTATCCTCACTACTGTCATGCATGCAGACTGCAACTTCTCCAAAATCAGAATTTGCGATGAATTGGACCGCACAGAGCAGATTAAAAACTGCATCACTGCTGCCACGGTCAGAACTTCTCTGTGAACCGACGATTAATACCGGAACAGATAAATTTTCCAGAAGGAAAGACAAAGCTGCGGCAGTATAATGGATGTAATCAGTTCCTTGTGTCAAGATGATCCCATCAGTACCTTTTTGGATGGCTTTCTCAACTTCTTCTGCCATCAGGTTATAATGTTCAAAACGCATATCCTCAGAAAACATGTTTGCTACAAGCCTGCTGTCAATATTTGCTACTTTATTCAATTCAGGAAACATCTCCAATAATTCTTCCGGTGAGAATTTAGCCTTTACAGCTCCGGTCTCATAATCAACTTTAGAAGCGATGGTTCCCCCGCAATGGAGGATGGAAATTGTCGGTAAGTTCTTGTTAGAGATAATTTTTTCTTTTTTCTTCTCCTTAGCTTCCTTTTTTCCTTCTACTAATTTTACACTCAACACATCTTTCTTGTCAAAACCAAGGTTATAACCATTATCTAATTTGACCATCAGAATATTCTCATCAGTGCTGGGCATCAGCACCCCTTCTACCTCTTCCCGTCTAGTCTTGATCTTGACCTTATCACCCGGATTAGCCATAGAGCCGATAAATTTTTAATTATTTAAATATCTTTAGATAAAATGGAAACCACCAAGAAGATAATCACTGCTTTAGAACTGCCTTTTGCCTATTCTCATCCCACAGATAAAATTAAGACTATCATCACCGCAGTCTCGGTAATCTTTCTCACTGGAGATTACGCTTACAAAATCAATAAGCCGCTTGATCTAGGTTTTTTAGATTTTTCCACTTTAGAAAAAAGAAAAGAGCAATGCGAAAAAGAGCTTCAGCATAACTCCCTGATCACTCCTGAACTATATGAAAGTGTTGTAGAGATCACTGAAGATGAAGAAAAGATTGCTGTAGAAGGAAAAGGAGAAGTGATTGAATACGCCCTGAAGATGCGGCAGGTTGATCCGGATAAAACTATGAATCTGCTTTTGGAAAAAGATCAAGTCAATCAAGAACATATTCACAAGCTGGCTCAAAAGATTTTTGATTTCCATCAAATCGCCCTCTCCAACGAAGAGATAAAAAATTATGGCAGCATAGAGACAATTGAATTCAACTGGAAAGAGAACTTTGAGCAGACGGAGAAATACAAACCAGAACTCATTGCAGAAAAAGATTTCAGTTTCATCAAAAAGAAGATCGACTGTTTTATAGAGGATAACACAGAACTGTTTGCACAACGGATAGAAAAAAACCAGATCAAGCACTGCCATGGCGATTTCCATTCTGCCAATGTTTTCATCATCGGCGACGAGATCTACATCTTCGATGCCATTGTCTTCAACAAAAGATTTCCCAATTGCGATATCATCTCTGAGATTGCCTTCATGGCCATGGACCTTGATTTCAACGGCAAGAAAGAATTTTCCGGAATCTTTATTGATCGCTACAGGGAATTGAGCGGAGATGATGACATCCCTAAACTGCTGAACTTCTATAAATGCTACCGTGCTTACATCAGAGGAAAAATCGCCTGTTTCACCTCTGAAGATAAGAATTTAGATGAAGAGCAGCTTAAAGAGACAAAGGATATGGCTAAGAAATATTTCAGCCTATCTAAGAAGTATGCTTCATTTCTCTAAAAGATATTCTTCCAGTCTTTTGAGGATAAAAGATTTAGCTACACCAAAATTTCTTTCATTTACTCCGGTGAACAGAGAGAATCCCCCATCTCCTTCTCTTCCTCCACCACCCATCAGACCACAGAATTTTAGCGGGCTGAAATCACTAGAATTATCTCTAAAAAACAGCACATTACAGGCAGGATAGCCAAAGATGACCATATATGCATCTGCTCCACCAGAATATTTCTTTTTGAGATTTCGTAAGGTATCTTTATGATAGATGATTGAATCTGCATAAGTGATCATGATCCTTCTACCGGCAATTTCTAAAAACTCTTCTCTTCCTCTCATCGCTTGTTCAGCTTTGTCAGCCAAAGGCTGATACCTCCCTACACTCTCTTCCAAATCCGGGGACAACTTCCCTTGCTCCTGCCAAGAATCATCTCTTGAGAGAGCTTCAACCAATCTTCTCAAATTATTATAATCTCGAGTATGATTGTGAAGAGCAATTATTTTCTGCAGCTGCTCTCCAAGTTCAAGTTCAGGCGAAGGCAGTCCATAATCATGCGCCTGGGCAATCTCACTTAACCACTGGGCCCGGCCATCCCCAGCAAGAAACTCTCGATAAATCAATTTAGAAGCACAGAGGTCGTCTTCAACGATTACTCTGGCTCCTAAACTTCTTAGATAATCTGAACATTTTCTAGTTCCTTCATGGTGATCAATCCAGACCAGGAAACTACTTTTTTTGATCAGGTTTCTTAATAGGCCACCTTCATCGCTGACTAGATGTTTATTCGTATTCAGATCGGTGATATAAATGTCTCCTCCATCCAGCCTGAGGATCGCTTCACTGAAATCCGCAGTCTGTTTTGCATAAGAGACGAAATAATACTGCTTTTCATTCCTTAGATATAAATCTAACAGAGCAGCGGAGATTATTCCATCCGGGTCTTCTCCATGAG
>JBDREV010000148.1:0-2434 GCA_043819375.1 Candidatus Woesearchaeota archaeon | reverse complement strand
CCAAGAGTCCCACCAATATCATCAATCAATCCATCAACGTCAGATTTAAGAGAGATAAGTGTTCTTATCTTTCTCCTACTTGGATTTGCTGAACCAAGATTATCAATAATATCATCAGTTATTCTTTCCCTTAATGTTTTTATGTCTTGAAAGGTTGTAGGCTTTACAGACCCATCTTTACCTGTCTTTTGTTTTCTAATTATTTCCTTATATATTTCAGGCCGACTTTTAACATCTTCAAACCTGCTTTTCTTTTTATACATTGCTTTGATTTGATTTTGCCATTCAGAAAATTGCACTTCAACTTTAGCATCAGAAATACCAAGTTCTTTTGCCCTTAACGACATCTTAACACTTGTTTCGGCGCGAGAATTATTAATAGCCTCTCGCATTTTGATTCCTGTCGCTTCTTTATCTATATTCGGTAATGTTTTCGCTAAACCCTTTTGTTTTTGTAAGTTTTCTCCTGTTGATTTCGCTATTTTCCCATTATAAATATCAATTCGGTTACTTGCAGAATCAATTACAAAATCAATATCATCTGGCCCATCTGGCCTAGCTTTATTGGAAAAAACATAAATTGCTTTTTCATTATTATTTCTTCTCATCACTAAATCTTCTAAAAGTTTTCCGGTAGCATGTTTCTCAATGCTTTCTTGTTGAGTTATCAGGACTCTTTTCCCTGTCGATTCTGCAATAGACGGTGAAAATCCTTTAATTTTTTGTCCAAGTTGTTCGGCTTTTTTGATTCTTCTCTTTGCTTCATCTGTTAAAGATTTACCTAACAATTTAGAAACTAATTCCTGTGAAGCCTTTTTTTGTGCGGCTGAAGAAAACCTACTACTCAGTGCGGTAATGGTTTTTGCCACTATCGCTGTTGGGGTATAAGCCAGAGCCGTTGGAGCCACACCGCCGACCACTTGCCCGGTTGTCTCTGCGCCAGAAGAACCCGGCGCAACTTCTTGTGCTATGCCAGCACCAGTACCAGCACCAACGGTTGCAGATAACTCGCCCAATGAAGCTCGTCCAGTATTTCTTCTTATTGGATCTAATATTTGCTCCTGAACAAAACCCCTCTCAATAGATGAAATTGGGGCAATAGTCTTTTTCGCTGCTTTCAACATTAACCCTGTTGGCACTGTGGTCGCTCCAAGTTCTTCCCCAACCCTAGAGATAACACGCCCTGGAATGTTTTTTGGTGATTCTGCGTACATTTCGCCCATAAACGGTTCTACTTTTTCAATTTGTTTTTTTATCCAATTACTACCCATGAATGGAGTTTCGCCAGTATTAACCCCCGCTTTCTTTAAGACAGCACTTGTAATATCTACTGGAGCGCCTATCATTTGTGTAGCACCAGTGTTAAAGCCACCACTAAACCCCTTGATATAATCTTCTGTGGTGGCTTTTTCAGAAGGGTCATAAACGGGGTCTTTATCCCACGGTCTTTGGTCTGCGCTTATTGATTCGTCCTTAGATGAGCCAACTATTGGATCTTTATCCCAGAGGGGCATTATTTAGCCTCTTTATGTTCAGTTTTTTTTCTATGTTTTCCTTTATCATCAAAAAACTCATCACCGACCAGCAACTCTTTGTATTGTTCATCCGTTGTTACTGTTGGTGGAACCCCTAGCGTGTCGATGAAATTAGAAATCGCCCTAGCCGATATTCTCGCATCTCTCCGCTCATTAACTGGTAAATACGGATCACTAGAAGCCCTTTCTTCCTCTTTTAATTTTGTTCTAAGGTATTTATCAATTGTGACAGCCCTGGCCTTAAATGTTTTTGCACTGTCAAATATTCTTGGTTCAAGCTTTACCTCTTCTTTAATTCTATTCTGTTCGGCAACTGGATATCGTGGGTTCAAAGACAATGCCCGGATGAAATCCCTTTGAGCCGAAAAGAGTAATTGCCTTGATTGCACTGTTTCTTTATCAATTGGGCCACCAGCCATGCCGGACACAGTAGATAGTCCAGACATCACCGCAGAAAACAAACCAGTACCTTTTTCAGAAGCACCCCACATTGTATCACCAGGATTCTCACCTTCTGGTTCTGGGTCTGCATCTTGATTTTTATCTGGGTCTGCATCTTGATTTTTAGTTGTAGGTGTTATGAGTTTTTCTGTACCAGTTAACTTGTCTACAAGATATCTGTTTCCTGACACATCATCCTTAACTAACTGAAGTGTTCCTGTGACCAAGGCAGTCGCTTCTTGTTCAGAAACTCCGGGGTTTTGTTCTACAATTTTTTGAATCTTCTCTTCAAAAACAGATGTTTTTTCTGTCTCTTTCGTCCTCTTTATTAAATCCTTCCTGTCGCCAGACATCTCATACTTCGCATAAGATTCAGGGGTGAAAGCCTTTTTCGCTTCCACTGCTTCTTTCCGGTAAGCCGCACTTTCATTTGTTATTTTTACGAATCTCTGATTAGC
>JBDREV010000147.1:0-2800 GCA_043819375.1 Candidatus Woesearchaeota archaeon | reverse complement strand
TGCCTTCATTCCACCAGTACTCCAACCTTCCCCGGCATGGCAGTTCTGGCTTTATGGTGCTCACTTTTATCTGCCAGCACGATCTCAACAGAACACCCAAACTCTTTCTCTAAGAATTCCTTGGCAGACTCAACCACTTCCAATTCTTCTTCCTGGCTTAAGAGCAATTTAGGCAGTTTAGAGACATCCTTCAGCAGCATACCTATAATCTTACTCACTTCTTTTCCTTTCACCTTCAGCTGCTCTTCTCCCAAAACTTTCTTGATGATCTCACCCATATTTCTGGTAATTTCAATCTCACGTTTGACAATAGCAAACAGATCATAAAGCCATCTTTCAGCAATAAAAAGAGTGAATTTGGAAACTTTTTCCAGCTTAGCTAATTCAATCACATTGCGCATGCCTTCCAGCAGCTTGTGGATCATCTCTTCCCCTGCTTCTGCTCCTAGATTGATCTTAGCCTCTTCTACTAGGGGCCAGCTGGAAGAGGAGACCAGTATTTTCTCTGTATTCAATTCCTCGCTGAGATGAGGAGTAATCGGATTGATCATCCTGCACCAGATGGAAAACACTTCCTTCAGCACAGCCTGATTAGCGCCGCCTCGTCTTAGATACCAACGCAGATCATCATAGAGATTGAAATAAGTAATATTGGCTAGTTCCCGCAGATCAAATTTTTCCATGGCTTCTTCAGCTTGGTCAAGATGGGTGTAGACTCTGCTTAGCAGCCATTGGTCAATCTTTTTCTTTCCACCTTTGATACCTCTCAATTCTCCAGTCAGATTGATAATCCTTTCTAATGCTGTTTTGTAATTGTGCACCACTTCTTCAGTCCAGACTACATCTACATGAGGGGAGCCGATATGGGAGTAATAAAGCCTCATTGCATCCACCCCATAATTAGCGATGGCATCAGGGATGGGCACTGCTCCCCCTTTACTTTTGGAGATCTTGCTGCCTTTTCCGGTCACCCACCAATTCACAAAGATTCCTTTAGGCCATTTTTCAGCCGGGAGGATAGCGATATGATTCATCAGAAACACTGGAAAATGCACTGTCTTGTGTTCTTTCCCCCCTAGATTGACATCTAATGGATAAAAATAAGCAAATTCTTTCTGCACCTCTTTCCAGATTGCTTTTTTAGCCTCTCCCTTGCCTAAAAACACATGATCAAAAAATTCTTCAGTGAGGTCATTTATTTTCAAAGTTCCATTATTGAAAAACTTAGCGACAATATAATAAGCAGGATATAAAGTGGAATCAGAGATCGGTTCAACAGTCCAGCGATCATCAAAGGGAAACTTGCTGCCGGTCCAGTTGCCTAATCTGGCACAGGCCCTGTCTCCAAACCATTCCAATACACCGGGCAGGTTGCGGTAATATTCTTCCGGCCAGATCTGCATCTTTCCAGCCCACTCCTTGCTTTTTTCAGTGAGTTCTTCATCTGAATATTTGATGAACCATTGATCATCGATCCTTTTGATGATCACTTTACCGCCGCAGCGGCAGATAACTTCTTCAGTAAGGTCATGGAATATGTCTGCTTCTCCTTTTTCCATCATCTTTTCTTTAATCCGCTCTTTGGCTTCTTCCACTTTCATCCCAGCATATTTGCCGCAGTTCTCTTTCATCACTCCAGTATGGAAGCCAGCCTTGTAGATCTCACGGGTGGCTTCTTCCAGCTTTTCTTTGTCTGCTAAACTCTTGATCCCTAATTTTTCTACAATTTCCTTAGCTGGATAGTCGCCAAAACCCTTTGACTTGATGATGGGGATCAATTGGATCTTTCTGATCTCTTCGTAATCAAGGCCGAATTTTTTGGCCTTGTTGCGGTCATCCCATAATTCTTTGAGAGCAGTATAATCATATGGGGCATCTGAAGGCACGGAGGTTACTATTCCACTGCCAACTTTTGGGTCGCAGAATTCTGCGGGCAGGATGATGATCTCTCGGTGGATAGCCGGAGCCAGAGCATATTTTCCTAACAATTCTTGGGCAGGAACATCTTCTCTTAAGATTACATCATCTTTCTGATAGCTTAATTTTTCAGCAGCTTCCCGGCTCATGATCCAGTTTTCTCCTTCTACACCCACCCTGACATAATTAACGTGGGGGTTGATCCAAAGATTGGTCTGCCCATAGACTGTCTCCGGCCTTAAGGTAGCAGCGATCAGGAAATCATCTCCCAATTTGAATTTCAACAAGGTGTATTCCTGCTTTTCAGCATTACCCCCAGAAGAGATATCTGTCTCAGAAGGGTCCACAGCTACCGGTCCGCACTTGATACAGGCAGTGGCAAAATATGGTTTTTGCACTAAAAGATTCTTGTCTCTTAGTTTCTTGAACTGCCATTGGATAAATTTTTCATAATCAGGAAAACTGGTGCAGGTGAACCTCTCCCAGTCACAAAGAAAGCCGAATCTCTTCCAGTAATCATTGATATAGACTCCGTTGAAGTATGCAATAACTTTTCGGGGATCTTCCAACTCTGGCAGCTTGTTTTTAGGATAACCATTGTTGAGCAGGTAATTGATCCAGTCTGGATCTTTGTTCTTGACTTTGTTGGCAAAGGCAATGGCCTGGTTGCCGGAAGCATGTGTACCTACCGGAAAAAGCACATTGAATCCTTTTAATCTTTTATATCTGCAGATGGCATCAGTATAAGAAAATCCCCTCATATGGCCTACATGCAAGAAACCGGATATTCCTGGATAGGCAAAAATCATCATGAACTTTTCTTTATCCTTATCTATTTCTGCCTGGCCCAGTCCTTGGTCTGTCCATCTCTTTTGCCATCTCC
>JBDREV010000146.1:0-2803 GCA_043819375.1 Candidatus Woesearchaeota archaeon | reverse complement strand
CCTACCTTATTTTTTATGAAGAATTCATTTGAATCCTGATGGACCAATTGTCAATAAAATCTGTTTTATTTCCTGGATTGTCTCCTGCTGATGTTTTTTATCAGACATCCGTACAAATTTCAATAATAAATCAATAAGCTCTTCTTGGTTGATACATTTGATCTTGAATCCATCAGTCAGGAAATAAAAACGGAAGCTTTTGTACTTAAGTTCTTTAATAACAATACTGCCAACTGTACCTAACAGTTTTCCTTTGGTGGGATTATCTTCAAGAGTTTCAAGTAAATCGATGATCTGGTGTGATTCAGCTTTAAATTTAGACTTGATCTTTTCTAATAAAGACTTAACTATTACGACCTCGGCCATTGTTTTTCAATTTCTTTCCTAGCTTCTTTTAGTGAGACAGTGTTCTCAGAACCCATCAGAAATTCATTCAGTTGTTCTTTTACAGCTAAAGCATATATCCTTTTGATTATATCTTCATATGTGTCTTCTTTGGTACCAAAAGACCCAATCAGATCTTTCGTTTCTTTGCTTAATTGTATGGTTGTGTTCATTCTATAACCGCTATAGTGGTTATAGTATTTAAAACTTTTGGTAGAATCTTGATAAGATAATCTAATCATTCAAGCACATTCTTTCTAGAATCAGCATAAGAGTAATGGATTTCTCCAAACTTACAGTTCTTGCAGGTGGGATCCAGATTGATCCAGTCTTGTTCTGTTTTGTAGGTTGAAAGAGCTTCTGGAATCTTGGCTTGAAGATAGACATGACCTGGGACAAACACGAATCGAGTCTGGAAGCCTACTGCTTGCAATAAAGAACTAGTTAAGATGGAAGAATCATCACAATCACCTGCATCAGAAGTCAAGCTTTCTTGAGGGGTTTTATAGTACTCAAATTTGGTAGGATCATTTACATAATTAAAATTATCCCTTACAAAATAAAATAGAGCTTTGGCATTACAGACCCTGTTGGTTTCCGGACAGGACAAGGTGATAATCTTATCAGCCAGCTGTTTTATCTCTGGTGTTACCTGCACATAGTCTCTGATGTCAGAAGAGTTTATTTTTGGAATTTCTGCAATCCGGACATTCAATTCTATTATGGTTGGTGTATAACTTGGCTCGGGGTTCTGTTTGATGCCGTAATGAGGGACAACCCACAAAACAATCAGCAAGAGCATGAATAGGCCCATAATTACTTTGATCGGTCCTTTGTACCAAGGCTCTTTCTCTTCATGTAGTTCTGGCAGATCTTCCATCTTATCTCTTCTTTTGGTAGAATTCAACAAAGACATCTTTGGGAATGTTGATTCCTGCTTCCACAAAATATCTAGCCAGCTTTAACGCATCTTCATTGATATCATTGGTCTTCTTGAACGCTAAGATTCTTTTCAATGTGAAGTTGCAGAGAAAGCCTTCGTTAAGTTTCAGGACCACTTCTTTCTTTCCTTTGGTTGCTTTCAATTCGTTAAGGTTAAAGACTACTTTTTGATTGATCAACAAGTCATCTTTTTTCTTGAAGCTGTGGTTAAGCAGTTCGTATCTGATTAAATCCAAAAGAAGCTCTTTCTTTTCTAGCTTAAGATTGAACTCTGGATCCAGCTCTTTCTTTGCTTCTAATGTGATAGCCTTGCCTAAATATTTCTTTACCTTCTGCCTAGGGCCGTTCTTGGTCTGTTTGTTTTCTACTAGATAGCAGTAGAGGTTGTCACTTATCTTTTTGGTACGTATATAGGCCATATAAAGTTAAGAGCTAAGAGATATATAAAAGGTTTGCTTCTAGGTATTTATGGTGAAATGTATAGAATGTCACAAAAATTCTTGAATTTTTGGGATGCCGAAAAGCCAAAATAAGTCTGGCTTTTCCAGCATGATGAGACAATCACACAGCCAATCTGTTCCCAATGCCTGGAGAAAGAGATGGTTGTGTTTGTCAGTGAGATGGATGAAGAGTTGGCAGAAGAGATCAAAGGTTTTGAGATGGAAGGCGAGACTGGCTGCCTGTTCTGCGGCCAGGGCATGGCCATCTGCGCCCACTGCTTCAGCAGGGATGTTTATGAATACCTGCGGGAGAAGAATGCCGTGGTGGCAGAAGAGTTTTTAGAAGCCTTTGACTTTGAATTGAGAAGAGACTTTTATTGAAACTGGGTTCTGAGTTTTCTGTAGGGGGATTTATTTTGGTTTGACCGAAAAATATTTAAACAAGTGTTCATTATTTTGAATACATGTTTAAAAATATGAACATATTAAAGATTTTCTTCAATGAACCAGGTAGAGAATATAATGTACGAGAAATTGCTAGATTAGTGAATATTGCACCAGCCACAGCCAGCAAAGAATTAAAGCATTTGGCCAAAGAGAAAATATTGCAGGAAAGAGAAGATAGGGTATATTTGCTCTATAAAGCTAATCTAGACAGTGATTCTTACCAAGATCTAAAAACATATTACAATATTAAAAAGTTGCGAGAATCTGGCTTAATAGATAAATTAAATGAATTTTATCTTAAGCCCACAGTCGTTTTGTTTGGCTCAGCTTCCTTTGGAATGGATACTGAAACTAGCGATTATGATCTTTTAGTTATTTCAGAGAAAACAGCAGAGATAGACTTAAAGAAATTTGAAAGGAAATTGGGTAAGAAAATCCAATTGTTTGTGTTCAAAGATATGAAAGCGATAAATAAACATTTGGTCAACAATATTATAAATGGGATCACCCTTCAAGGAAAACTAAGATGGACTTAGATGAATGTTTCAGGAAGAAACTAATCAAGAAAACAAGAAAAGACGTTGATCTGG
>JBDREV010000145.1:0-8406 GCA_043819375.1 Candidatus Woesearchaeota archaeon | reverse complement strand
TTCTGTAAAGAATCGCGGCTGCTTCCGGATTATTACAAAAGCAGGAAGCATTGACCTGCTGAGGATATGTAGCGTAAACAGCAGGATCAAACAATAAAGAGCAGGATGAAACTGCTTTGTTGACAGTCAAGATGTTGGATGTCTCTGCAGCAGTGTAGTTCTGGCTGGCAGTGGCATTGCAAGTGTAGTTATAAGTTCCTACTGATAAAGAGGCAGAATGGCCATTACTCACCAAACTTCCATTCTGGTATAACTGTGGTGAGACCTCATTGTTGTTGGCAGTGCAGTTAACTGTGGTTGTGGTTCCATAAGTCTCCGTCCAGCTGGGTGAAGAGGTTAGAGTAAGCACTGTACTTGCAGGATTGATGGTGAAGCTGGCTGAATCAGTTGCCGAGGTGTAATTCTGCGTTGAAGTGCTGTTACATGTGTAATTATGTACCTCTGCGGATAAGGTGATCAGCTGATTGTTTTCAGTTGAAGTCACATCAATATTTTCTCTGTAAAGAACTGCTGCAGTTTCAGGATTAGTACAAGAGCAGGAAGCATTGGTCTGTGTTCCGTATGTTTGCGGTGAAGTCTTATCAAAGATCAATGAGCAGGAAGGAGTTGCTTGGTTGACCAAATATATCCACTGATCGGTCTGGTTAAGATTATTGCTGGTGTCGTTGGCATATTCTCTCCAGACATAACTGCCTGCACCAAGATTCACATAGTTGTAATAATACTCGTTTCCAGCTACAGTGCTGACTGTATAGTTCTGCAAACTGCCGGAGAAATTATGTTCTATCTGAACATTATCCACTGCTACATTATCTTGCCAGGTGACATTGAACTGATAATTGGCTGCTCCATAAGTTACGGGAGAAGCAGGAGCAGTGTTGTTGTTTGACCAGTAAGGAGCAGTGACATCATAAACATTGAAAGTGGTGCTTTCTGTATTATTTAGATTATTAGATGTGTCATTAGCTATGATCAGGGCAGTATAAGTGCCTTTAGGGTCAGTTAAACTGGGAGTGAATTCATAGTACCATCCGTTGCCGCTTCCTTGGGTCATCTGAAAATTTTGAGAGGAAGTATCTGGGTAAGTTATCTGCACTTTTACCTTATCTAAGCTGGCATCTGTGACATTGGCAGTGAGATTAGTAGTTTGGGTCTGGTTGATGTTTGCCGGTGTGGCTAAGACATCCGTGACTACTGGATTATTTGAATCTCCAATAGTAATATTTATCTTGGTTGTCACATTATGGATGTCTGGATAAGAAGTGGAATTGAAGTAAGCAAAGAATTCATTTTTCGTACCTACTGTTCCGGAAGCGTTCACATACCACGTTACATTACAGCTATTTCCCGCCTGCATGTTTCCCAGACAGGAAAAGTCGCTTTGGTCAGCAGGATTGCTTACATTGGTCCAGAAAGGTGTTGTAGGGGTGGTGGGCACTAAATTCCCAACTGCAAAGGCAGTGATGATGTTGTCTAAGCTTTTGAAATAATCCAGAACCTTCTGCAAGAATGATTTTTCATCTTCTCCTTTCTCTTCAGGAATTTCTATTGGATCCAAACTGGCATTCACATCTCCACATACACCACCCAAACAATTGACTTGTACTTTGAATTCAAAGAATTGGTCTTTGTTGACATTGATGTCCGTGGTCGGGTTGATCAGGATGGAACTGAGATAACCTGTCTTGGTCACATTTAACAATCTGAACTCGCTGGTGTTCTCATTGCTGTTGCTGTCTGTACAATTGATCGACCAGTTATAAATTCCGTCGGGAAGATTGTTCTTGATGAAATCTTGAGTAGTATCTTTAGTGATGGAAGTATCTGTTAAGTTGGTGATGCCATTGAAAATTAATTCACAGTTGGCAATGTTGGAAGCATCAGAGACATTGTATTGGAAAACAACATTTCCTGTCCTGCTCCAGTTGTTGTTTGCAGGTGAGATTAGGTTGATGTTTGGAGGAGTGTTGTCTAGATTCGGAAGAGAGATGTTGGAAAGAGTCTGCAGTCCTGTTCCGCTGGAGATAGTAGTGGGAACAGAATTGTTATTTCCTCGAGCAGTAGGAAATACAGTTGAACCATTAGCAAAGGCCCAGATCACATCTCCTGTGGCCCAAAGGCCGGAACAGTCTAGATTGTTATCTGCTCTCTTTAGATTTCCTAGATTGGTGGCATAGCTGCCATCACTGCCGCTAAGGACTGATGGGAGAGTATAGCAAGGATTGACAAAAGAGAAGGAAGTGTTCACATAGACAATCACTGTAGCATTTTCTGCTGCACTGCCATTGGCTAGAACCACATATCCTGAGATGGGTTTGGTTGCAGCCAGGACTGAAACTGCCATAATTAAGAATAATAATAAGTACAATGTAGTGATTAGCTTCTTGTTCATTTTTTGGACAACACGAGTAAAGTGATTGTAGTCAAGATCAAAACAAAAGAGATTCCGTAAAGGATGAATGGAATAATCAGATCAGGATTATCTTTTACTGGTTGCAGGGAAATTTCAGTCGAAGAATCTACTTTGATAACTTCTCTGCTGATTAAAAACTGCTCACTGTTTGAAACATCAACCAGCTTATCATCTGAGTAGATGAAAGCCTGCATCTTGTAGCGGCCTTCTTTGAATTGTTCAAGGTTGATATTGTAATCTTTGGTATTAGTGATCTTATCTTCTGAAGTGTAAACTATTTTTTCTTCCGGTAAGGAGAATATTACTAATCTCAAGGAAACTTCTTGTGTTGAATCTAAAGAGACTTCAATTTTTAACAGTTCGTCCTCTTTTTGAATATTGATTAGTGGGAAGAGATCTTCTTGGATTATTATTGATTCAGTTGTAATGGTGGTTGGTAGGACTATATTTCCTCCACCACCGCTACCTGAAGAACTTGAAGAGGAAGTGATGGGAAGAGTTAACTCTGGCAGTAACTGCAGTCCTGTACCCAACTTAATCTCTTCCTCAACTGAAGAAGGTCTATCATTTTGATACGTTACTTCATACCAGATCTTATCTCCCGCTTTCCAATAATTAGAGCAATCAACGGTTGGAAACTCTTTTAGGACTAAGTTGTAAAGATTGGTGGAGAAGCTGCCGTCCGGGCCAGTCTTGATTTGAGGATTAATTATGCATGTTTGTTTTCCCAACGGTGAATCAACGTTCACTAACAAGTCTACATTTAATCCTGCACTATTAACTCTTCCGGCAATAGGTTTAGATAAGGCGCTGGCTAGAGGAATTAAGATAACTAACAGTAATACAATTCCAAATAGTTTAGTTATTTTCAACTGAAGCACCCCACACATAATGTTTGGGTATAGTTATCATCTACTGTAATCGCATAACCAACACCTAAATTGATACTGAAATTATTTCCATCATTCAATCCTCTGACGTGAGTGGTCAGATATTCTCCCGAGCCATCTGATTTTTCTAATCTAGAGATAGTTGAGTTTAAGAAGCTGGGAATCTCTTGGAGGAAGCTTTCTGCGTAGTATGTCTTATTGAAATCATAAATTCCTGCCCAATTGGTGGCTAAAGTTCCGTATGTAGTGGAGCTTGGTGCAGTGTAAGACAAATTGTAGGGAGTGAAAGCTACATCACCAACAATAGTGTGATTGTAATCTTGATCCACTGTCACTGCATAACCTTTAGATAGATCCAAGCTGAAATTATTTCCATCATTCAATCCTCTGACATGAGTAGTAAGATACTCTCCTGAGCCATCTGATTTTTCTAATCTAGAGATAGTTGAGTTTAAGAAGCTGGGAATCTCTTGGAGGAAGCTTTCTGCGTAATAGCTGATATTTAGATAGATGGAAATTCTGTTTGTAGCTAAAGTTCCATATGTTCCTGAGACTGGTGCAGTATAATAATAAGTGAATTTTCCAACCGGCTGGTCTGTGGTCAAGTTTTCAGCTGTGCCTTTGACTGCGCTGACTGTGTAATATCTTTTCTGGGTCTGGTTGGCAGTTGTATCTGTCCAATTAAGCAAAGTTATTCCAGAAATGTTATTCACATCTCCAGGAATATTGCTAGTGTTAAGTAGCATGATCGCTGAGATATTTGATGAATAATAGAGATTGTAAGAAGTGGCAGCAGAGACATTGCTCCAGTTGAGATAGACACTGTGGTTGTTGATCACCTTTCCATCCAATAGATCCGGCCCAGCCACTCCATCTGGAGCTAAGATAGTTAAACTGACTGTTCCTTGTTCAGCTCCATAACTCAGGAAAACTGATAGAACTAGAGCTACAAATACCAAAATCACCACTTTTCTTAACATTATAAGGAAAGATAACCTCTTCATTTATAAATTTTAGTTTTTGGGACTTCTTAGTTTTTGACAGCTAAGTGGGCGGTTTTATCTACTCCCTGACTGTTATGTTCTATAGAGCTTCTAAAACAAATATTTTATATAATCTAAAAGAGTAAGAGATAGGGATGGAATCGGATAAAGCACTGGTTGTCTTTGAAGATAAGAAGATCAGAAGAGTTTGGCATGAAGATGAATGGTATTATTCAGTTGTTGATGTTGTTGAAGCATTAACTGACTCAGCAAATCCTAGAAATTATTGGAATATGCTTAAAAGCAGGGAATTAGAGCATGAGATTGATCTGTACACAATTTGTGTACAGTTGAAAATGCCTGCTCCTGATGGTAAGATGAGGGAGACAGACTGTGCCAGTACAGAGTCAATCTTGAGGATAGTTCAATCAGTCCCTTCTAAAAAAGCAGAACCTTTCAAACGTTGGCTGGCAAAAGTAGGTTATCAAAGAATACAGGAAATTGAGGATCCTGAATTAGCTCAAAAGAGGATGAAAGAGATTTATCGAGCTAAAGGTTATTCTGATGATTGGATCGAAAAAAGAGTTCGTGGTATTGTCATCAGAGACGAACTGACAGATGGGTGGAACAAAAGAGGAGTTAAGACGCAAAAGGAATATGCTATTTTAACCGCCGAAATTAGTAAAGCCACTTTCGGAATGACTCCAAGTGAATACAAAAGATACAAAGGATTAAAAAGAGAAAATTTACGGGATCACATGAATGATTTAGAATTGATCTTTTCAATGTTGGGGGAAAGAGTATCAACTGAAATTACTAAGAATAAAGATGCACAAGGTTTTAATGAAAACAAAAAAGCAGCAAAAGAAGGGGGAGAAGTTGCTGGGAATGCTAGGAAAGACGCAGAAAAAAGAATTGGAAAACCTGTAATTAAAAAAGAAAACTATCTTTCTGAACCAGAGAAAAAACTTACACGTCATGATCTGGAAGAGAAATCTTGACATGATAATAAACGCAAAAACCCCTTTTTAACAATTAACATTCAAAGGTGCTCTAACCTTCAGGAAGGCAAATGGCTTCCCTTTTTCACCTCTGCCTTTTCTCATTATCGAGACCTAGCAGCAGTAACCACCACTTTTCTTAACATTATAAGGAAAGATAACCTCTTCATTTATAAATTTTAGTTTTTGATGTTAGAACCGTCAGAACTTTTTTTTGTCAATATCAACTAACAATTTTCTCCACTTCAGAAAGAAATTCTTTGGCTCTCTGCAAAGAAGTCAGGGCGTATTTTTGCTTAATCATCTCTTCTGTCTCGTAGGTGAATCTTGATCTTTTGTCTGATTCATAAAAATAGTTCATGGTCAGACCAATAGCTTTCTGTTTGAACTCTTCAAAATTAAGCAATTCAGCAGCTTCTGCCTGTGTTTCAATAAACTGTTCATATAATTCTTTGGCAATAAACTCGTTCTTGACACAAAAATACACTAATGCATGTGCAGTTATTTTGTGCACTCCTTGCTTGGCCAATATCCTCAATCTTTTATAAGCAAGCAAAGCATGGACAGCATAGAACATAGAATAATAAGCAGAATTGACCACCCACAGAAAACTTTCATATTCTGAATCAAGCTTATGAAAATCTTTTGCTTCCTTTTTAGTTGAAATGTCATAAAGAAGATCGCTAGTGATCAAAGAAATGCCTGCTTGATGAAAGTAAAATTGGAGAAATTTACTTTTTTCCTGTTCAGAAAGTTTGGTTTTAATCTTTTTCTCTGTAATCAGATCTGTAACAACACTATTCGCTTCATCCATCTTCTTTTCAAAATCTTCCACTTTATGGGCGACTAGGATGTTAATTTATAAAAATTTTCTGTTCCATAGATAAGAATATGGTTCATCTCCGCTTCCAAAGCGACATTCAGCTCTTTCTTTTGTAGCATGGAAAGAAAAGATTTTTCTGTAACAATAGTCTCATGTATATCAATGGTACTGGTTCTGGCGATGGAACGAATCGTTCTTTCTGCATTTTTTGGTTTGGGAGTGATTATCAACAAATCCAGATCAGAATCTTTTCTTGGGTTACCAGAAGCATAAGAACCAAAAACTAATAAAACAAAGAAAGAAGAGGCCATCTGTTGGATGATCTTCTTTGAGATAACCTTTAGGTGCGGATATTTTTGGTAAAACAGCTCTTTTTTGAACCTTTCAGCTTCAAGTAGATAACTGGGTTCTACTTCAGAAGAGATCCTTATTATGCTTGTTCTACCTGCTTTCTGTAATGTGATGATGTTTTTCTCTTTTAATCGCTGGACATTTTTTTGCACTAGATAGTACACTACTGAAATTCTTTTGGCCAGTTCTCTTATCCCTAGCAATTCATCTTGATGATCAATCAGGTATACCAATATCTTTAATTGTGTTTTAGTTAACATGATATTATGAATAATACCATATGGTATTATTTAAATCTTTCTATTGCAAATAGAAACTATCTTCTACTGTCAATAGAAACTTTGGAGAATTCTTCAAGGAATTAAAGATAGCCCCTTTATTCTTGATACTCTAACTGATATTAAAGAAAGAGTTATTTTCTCCCCTTTCCACCGCAAAAGTATTTAATGTACTCCCAGATTCTACTAAAAATGAACTTTCAGAACTTAGTCCCCGTAGAAAGAAGTAAGACTTATTTAGACTTGGCTTTCAGGAAAGCCAGAGAGAAAGTTCAGAAGAAACTTACTGGTGATTTCCTGCAACGGCTCAAGAAGAAGGAGTCTATCAAGTTAGATGTTGTCAAAGACCAATTGGTGACCCGATTAGAAGGCGTCCTCAACAGCTTTCCCAGCATGGCCCATCTGCCTAGCTTCTACCATGAGTTATTAAAACTCACTTTAGATTACGGAGAATTAAAAAAATCTCTGGGTGCAGTAAATTGGGCGGTAGGAAAAGTCAGGATCTTCCATAAAGAGTATGTGAGAAAGATCAGCAGATGCGAGCAGAAGGAAAAGATCAGCCAGACTGGCAAGGAATTCTATGGGAGGATCAGTTCAGTAGTCAAGCAGATCGATTCCAACTTAGCCTACCTACAAGAAAGCAGGAAGATCATGAGGGGTTATCCGGATATCAAGGAGATGCCCACCATTGTCATCTTCGGTTTTCCTAATGTGGGCAAGACCACTTTATTGAACAAGCTTACTGGTTCGAAGGGGAAAGTGGCAGAATACTCTTTCACCACTCAAGGAGTTAATTCCGGATTCATTACTTCCGGAGAAAAAAAGATCCAGTTCCTGGATGTTCCCGGTTCCTTATCCAGACTAGATAAGATGAACAACATCGAGAAGATCGCTTATCTAACTGTTAAAGAATTGGCTGACAAGATCATCTATGTTTTCGATCTTAGTGGAGCAGGCTATGATTTTGAACAGCAGGAAAAACTATACCAACTTCTCAAGAATGAATACGGCAAAGACAAGAAGATTCTAGTCTATGTCTCCAAGACAGATATTACTCCAAAAGAGACTATTGCGGAGCTGAAGATTAAACATCTGAGTTTTGCAGAATTAAATAAAGAAATTTTAGAATAACTTTTTCATCGCTAATACTCTGACTTTTCCAGAATATTCTCCTTGAGGTGCATCTTGAGGAGGAGCAGCCACAAAATCAACTTTCTTGATCTCTCCTGCAGATAGCACAAAGTTGTATTCTGAAGCAGTCACCCATTCACTTAATTCTCCAGAAGTTTTTATTTTGATCCTGATCGGATAATCTTCAATATTGGATATCTCCATAAACCGGGTCACCGAACTTACTCCAGGAGCAGTCCTGCCGAAGTTTAAGATATCTTTTTCCAGATCAAAACCCAGTTTGTCTCCGATCTCTAAAGACATCTCTACCATCATCACATTTTCAACCAGATAATGAGAATAGAATAAAGAAGTGGCAGTCATACCTAACAGAAAGACGATTACTAGGATAATAGCTAATTCTTTCTTATTCATTTTTTCTTTTCTTGAGGACAATCCAGAGAATCATGTTCCAGCTGACCAACAAAGCTGCTCCAGCAAAAACCAACACAGGAATGCTCATCTCAATCTTTTTATCTTTTTTAAGGGTCACTTCT
>JBDREV010000144.1:0-10163 GCA_043819375.1 Candidatus Woesearchaeota archaeon | reverse complement strand
GTGATTTTGATTTTAATCAGGATTATAGTAGACAACTTGAAGTTATTGACCAGGAACTGCTAGGTGTCTTCAGTAGAACAGCTCAGTTTGATCAACAAAACTGAATCTATTCGAAAACTATTTAAATATACAGCAAAATATAGCTTAAAATGGAACTGAATATTCTTGAAGAAAGCAAGAAAAGGATGGTCTTTGAACTGAAAGGAGAGACCCATACCTTCTGCAATGCCTTAAAAGAAGCTTTATGGAAAGTTAAAGGTGTAGAGATAGCTGCTTATCGGATTGAGCATCCATTGAAAGGGATCCCAAAGTTCTGTATCGAGACCAAAGGAATTGAGCCTAGAGAAGCCTTCAAGAAAGCAGTCACCGACCTAAAAAAGACTTTCAAAGAGTTCCAGAAGGAAGTCAGCAAACTTTGATTTTTCTCGTCTTTAAATATTTGATTTATACAACAAGAGAATTTGCACCTGAAAGTAAAATGAAAGAATAACATAAACAGGTATATTTTTATGTCATTAATCAGTAGTAAATAATAGAAAGTCTTTTAAAGTGTACTAGATTCTTAATCATAAAACACAGAAAGAGGAAGTAAATATGGAAAAATATCAAAAAATAAAAACTTTAAGTGAACAATATGTTATAACTAACCACTTGGGAAGTGGAAGTTTTGCACAGGTGTGGACTGCAATCCCCATCAACTTATTCCAAAAATACGCTTCAGAGTTAGTTTTAAATAACGGATTAATTAGTAAAATACATACTGAAATAGATGATGCTAGCATTGCAGTTAAAATTTTTTCTCCCAAAACCATAGGGCATCAAGAATTACGTTCAAAATTTGATTATGAAGCAGAAAAATTAAAAGGATTAGAACACAAAAATATTGTTAAGGTTTATGACCATAATCCAGATGCATTTCTGGGGGAATCAACATCATATTACACTATGGAAAAACTTTGTGAAAACTTTGGTACTCAAATGAGGGGTACCTCAGAATTATCACTTAAGAAGATTATCAACACAATATTAAATGTAGGAGATGCGTTGAGTTATGTGTATAATAAAGGTATTACTGCACACGCAGATATCCACCCAGGCAATATATTAATAAGCAAAGAAGGTGTTGCGAAATTATCTGATTTTGGTATGGCTCTGGAAAATCCACCTGAACCATTCTGTAAACAAAATCTTTCGATTTCTGCTAAGACGATGCTAACTTATGATCCCAGTGAAGAGATTATTTTAGCAAGAAATAATTTCACAGCACCCGAGCTAAGAGAAGGAAGGGTTAAAGATGCAACACCAATGACAGACATATATTCATTAGGAGTAATTCTCGCCCAGTGTTTGGAAGGCTTGCCTAAAAGAATAGAGAAAGGACCGCTTTATAACATTGTAGACAAAGCCACAAGATATATTCCTTCACGTCGTTTTGATTCAATGACTTCTTTTGTTCAAGCAATTGATGAAATATCAATCTGATTTAATCTTTTTCTTCTTTAAAGTTATATATACCTTAAGTATCTTTGTGGTGCCTAAATCATAGATTATAGAATTAAATAAGAAAATATCACAGCTTCTGCAGCAGCCCTTGATAAGCCACCACAATTTCTAACTGCTTTCCTTCATGTTCAGGTAATTTCAACAGTTCATCCTTAAACGCCACAGCCTTCTTCTTCAGCTCTTCCAGATCAAAATCATTTCTCCTGGGCTCATGATGGCCCAAGACTACAGTCTTGACCTCAGCAGCTAAAGCAGTACGAATAGCCCATTCATAGGTGGAATGGCCCCAATCAAATTTATCCAGATACTCTTCTGGGGTATATTGAGAGTCATAATAAAGAATATCAGCCCCCCGAGCAATCTTCAATAACCTGGGGTCAGGAGCATTGCGGTGCTCAGTATCTGTAGCGCAGACGAATTTCTTCCCATCAATATCAAAGGCATAGGCAAAGACAGAGTCTGGATGGGTAAGCTCCTGATAGTTGATTATTGCCTGGCCCACGTTGATTGTACGCGATTCTAAGCGGTTCAGTTCATTATAGGTCTTGGCGCAAGGAATATCTTCCAGCACAACAGGGAAGTTAGGGTATTGCTGCTGTCCGGCTAACACCTCAGAAAGCCTTCTCCGTGCATCTTTCCTTCCATAAAAATGGATGCTGATCTTCTTCTCACCATTGATAAAACTGGGAGCGAAGAAGGGAAATCCTTGGATATGGTCCCAATGATAATGTGTGTAAAAGATGTGCAGATCTTTAGCTGTTTCTTTTTCTGAATTCAAAGGATTAAGATTATGCTCCTCAACCAACCGTTTTAGCAGCACTTCTCCCAATAATCTTGCTCCGGTGCCAGTATCAATCATGATCAGGGGAGTGTCTTTGATCTGGATCTCAATACAAGTCGTATCTCCCCCGTAAGTTCCAGAAATTGATAACGGCAGCTTCTTGAGATATTCTTTGACCAGTTCAGGATCAAGATTCTCTCCAAACAGCTTCTTAATTCCGCCCTCCTGGGCCAGTTGCTTGATCAACACAAACTGTTTTTCCCTGATCTGCTTAGAAGTGAGCGGCGAGGGAACACTTCCCCTGATCCCCCAGTATTTTATGATCATGGAAGGAGTCATCTTATCACTCCTTCACGCTTAAGACTTCATAAACCTGCACAGGAGCAGATTTATTTTTAGCTTCGATCGGCTTAAGCTTGACTGCTTTGATACTTTTCCTAGCTTCACGATAAGTACTCTCTGAGATTAGGATCTGCCCCCCTTGAGCAGCAGAACAGATTCTTGAAGCAGTGTTAGGTGTGTCACCCATCACTGTGTAATCCATCTTCAGCTCTGAGCCGACATTGCCGATGATCGCTTCACCAGTATTAACACCAATACCAACAGTGAATCTGATTCCCTGCTTAGAATATTTTTTCTCCAGCTCTTTCTGGGCTTTCTGCATCTCCATCGCTGCCTTGACTGCCCTGAATGACTGTGATTCAAGATAGACTGGTGTTCCCCAGACTGCCATGATCGCATCACCGATGAACTTGTCAACCATCCCTTTATTCCGAAGAATGATCTCAGTCATGACGTTGAAATGTTCGTTGAGCATCTCGACAATCTTCTCAGATGGAAAATTCTCGGAAAGCTTAGTAAATCCACGTACATCAGAGAATAGTACAGTAACCTCATCTTTCTTGGTCTTGAGGTAATCATGCTCTTTATTCTTCAACATGGTCTCAATGATCTCTGGAGAGACATACCTGCCAAAAGCATTCTTGATCTGGGCTTTTTCCCAATCTTCGGAAACCGCGGAACTGATCTGCTTAGCCACTACCTGCAACACTCTTCTAGAATAATCAGTCAATTCTGCATTGATCACACCCAACACTCCTTCCTGTGATTCTACAGAAGTTACGAAAGGTAGACATAATCCATTTTGGATGTCGCTGTTGATACGTCCAAATTCATTGGATTCAGATTCATCAATAGTCTCTGCGGCTAATTTAATCAAGGTCTGGCGATTGTTCTTGACAAAAGAAGATTCGCTTGATTTTCCAACAATGATAAACTGTTCCTGCTCTGAGTTGAGATAGAAGAAAGCTATCTCACATTCAATCTCTGTCTTGATTTCCTTAAGAATAGCATTGATCAGTTTAGGATAATCAGAGATAGTCTCCTGCAAAGAACTGATTCTGCCAATTATCTCTAATTCCCTATTTTTTTCTTTCAGCTCTTCTTTGATCTTGATCTTGCTGAGTGAGCTGGCAAAGCCTTTCTTGATCACCATCAGCTTCCAGCCATCCAGGCGGAAGAAATTCCTTTTTTTTCTAAAACCGAGGATAACTGCTCCAATATCATCCCCAACTTTGATAGCAGTCCCTAAAGAGGACTTGAAGCCATGGCTTTTCAGGCCGATGTGTTTTCGAGTATTATTGATCACCAGCATGCTGCCGTTATTGTTCAAGCCAGCAGCGATCTTGCTGAATAATTCAGCATCATAATTATCAGATGGAAATTCAACACTTTTGACAGAAAAACGGTTGTTTTCCTTAAGTGCGATGAAACAGAAATCTGCCCTGAACATCCGCAATAACAGATATTTGGTCTTTTCCAGAAAATCATCTTTGTCTTTACACTTACTCTCTACCTGCTCAAAATCCTTAAGAATTCTGGATTCTAATTCCCTAGCTTTCAGTCTACGGGTGATCTTCTGGATGTTTTTAGCCATTTTAGTTTGGGAATCTGGTTTCATTTTTAAAGTTATCTGTTTTTATTACTTAAGAATGGTATATCTGCCTTGTTTTTATTAGATCATAAGACATAACTACTCCTTAAACCTATCTAAGTGAGGTTTTACTAATCTAAGCGCAAACTTTTTAAAAGAGACTAAGTTTTGGAAAGGAAGGAAATGTAGGCTTAGCTCGCCTGAATCCTATAAACGACGCAGTCGTTTAGAGGCCTGGTGACACTGTCACCAACACCTGAGGAATTGCTTGCAATTCCGAATACTAAAACAATGGAGGCTATACAATGGGATTATACAAACAAGTCCGTGAGCTTTGGAAAAAGCCAAAAGAGAATCTAGGTGGATTATGGAAAGAAAGACTGATCGCCTGGAGAAGAGAAGAATCTACAACTAAGATTGACCGGCCGACGAGGATTGATCGGGCCCGTTCTTTAGGTTATAAAGCCAAACAAGGCTATATCATGGTCAGGCAAAGAGTGCCCCGAGGTGGGCACCAGCGAGATTTTCATGGCGAGGGAAGGAGAAGCGCACATTATGGTAGAAGGATGGCCTTGCGTAAGAACTATCAGCTGATCTGTGAAGAAAGAGCTCAGCGAAAGTTCAAGAATTTAGCAGTTTTAAATTCTTATTGGGTTGCTAAAGATGGTAAATATTACTGGTACGAGGTTATTCTAGTTGATCCATCTCACCCAGTGATCGAGTCTGATCCTAAGATCAATTGGATCTGTGATAAGAAAAACTGGACCAGAGTGTTCCATGGCAAGACTTCTGCAGGCAGAAAAACCAGAGGCCTAAGAGGAAACAGAGGCAAAGGTGCAGAAAAAGCCAGACCTAGCAGAAGAGCTCACTCGAGAAAGATTTAATTTTTTTTTTCTTTTATTTGTTAAAAAGAAAAATTTTTATATGTGGACCTGCAAGATAATCCAACCAAAGAGGTGAAAATATGGAAGATAAAAGACAAATGGTCTGTGACCGTTGCCACAAATCAGATTTCATTTCCGAAATGAGGTTTGTGTCCAAAGGGGATGATGCTAAGATAACCTTATGCAGAGGTTGCCGCAAAGAAGACAGTTCTGAGAAAAAGAAAGTAGAGGCTAAAAAGGCAGACGTGAGTAAAAAGAATTATTTCTGCGGCCGGTGCCGGTATAAATTTCAGTTTGATCCGACCAGTGTGACCAACCTAAAATGCCCCTACTGTGGCAAGCCTGACAAGGTAGAGCTGCATCCAGGGAAGTTCTAGGAAAATAATTTAAATCTCCTTCTTTTTTTCTCTTCATGTTCAAGTTAATTGTTGCTTTAGCCGTTTTGATCATAGTTGGTGCTGGATTATACTTAGGGATTGATCTTGAAGGAATTACTGGGGATGTTATCTTGGGAAAGACTGAATCAGTAGTTAAGGATAGGGGAGATACTTCTGTATTCTTCTGCCCACAAGACAATTGTTCTGCAAAGTTAGTAAACTTTTTGGATTCAGCTGAACAATCTATAGACTGCGCCGTATATGACCTGGGGCTGGAAGAAGTCAAGAAAAAATTACTGGAAAAAGAAGAGAAGATTGGAGTAAGAATGGTGATGGACAATGATTATCTCAAAAAATTTAATCATAGTTTTGTGAAGGCTGACAGTTGGGGGTTGATGCATAATAAATTCTGTATTGTTGATGGAAAGGCAGTCTTTACTGGCTCCTTCAATCCCACTGAAAACGGAGCTTACAAGAATAATAACAATATACTAATTATAAATTCCAAAGTAATCGCTGAAAACTACCAAGATGAATTTGAAGAGATGTGGTCAGGAGTGTTCAAGAAAGGAGAGCCAATCGCTAATCCCTCAGTGGAATTGAGCGGAGTATCAATTGAAACTTATTTCTGTCCCGAGGATTCCTGCGCTGAACATGTCAAAGAAGAATTAAGCAAAGCAACAGAAAGCATCTCCTTTATGACTTTCAGCTTTACTCATGAAGGCATTGCCAATATCTTATTGGTCAAAAATTATGAAGGTATTGAAATCAAAGGAGTGATGGAAGCCAGACAGATCTCGGAATATTCTAAATTTGTGGTGTTGAATTATCAGGGAATTGATGTTTTGAAAGATGGTAATCCCAATAATATGCATCATAAAGTTTTCATCGTCGATAATCAAACTGTGATCACTGGTTCATTCAATCCCACCAAAGGTGGCGATGAGAGAAATGATGAGAATCTAATAATTATTCATGACAAAGATATTGCTGAACAGTATCTACAAGAGTTTGAGAAGGTTTACCAAGAAGCTAAAGATTAAAACTTACTTGGTGTATACTTCACAGAAGGTGTGGATTCCGTCTAATCTCTTGATAACCTGCTCAGCTTCTTGTATCTCAACTTTCCGTTCCAATCCTTCAGGAACAGTTATCCTATAATCAACCACATCAATTTTAGCTAAGTATTCCGACAAACTTTCTCCAGCCATCAGCCAAAAGTTGTCTAATTTTCTCAACTGGTAATGATTTCCATCAAATACTCTTTGATAAGCATCTATTTCTCCTTTGATTGCCATTTCTGAAACATAGTCTTTCATTTTATTTTTCCTCCATTGTTATGGTATAATGTAGGTGATCAATCATATAAAAATATTTTCTTTTATAATTTTACATAAATAAGACAAAGATAGAATTAATAAGTTAAATAACAAGATTTTAATCTGTATTTCTTTGGTATCAACGGAATTCTTTCTAAAACATCTGCAGCCATCAGGTAAAAAGAATCTATTTCTAAGTATTCCTTTCGGCCATTAATTGATGCTGGGTCATAGTTCTGGCCTTTTGCGATTTCTCGACGATAAACTTATATTCTCAAGAGATATACGAGTCACATGCAACTTAATTTGACGAGTTTTAAGAAAGAAATGACGGCTGAAGATCGGATTGATGATACAATTGCTTCAGGAATCTCATTTAAAGGATTAGAGAATATTTCAAATCTTCAGGAAATTTTGAATGATCTTCTTTTAAATTATGAGTTAGAAGACGGAGTCTTTAAACTCATAAAAGAATATTGTCAAAATTGTAAGAAAAAGCTAAAACGAAAAGGAAAATACACAAAAGAAATCACCTTACCTGGTGGAGCAACTATTCTTCTTACATTTCATCAATATTCATGTAAATATTGTAAGAAGAAAGTTGATCGTAGGCTAGGTTCCTGGTTTTCTAAAGGTGAACGTTATTCTAGCAATATTAAATCGGATGCAACTCGCTTATATCTATCAAATCTAAGTTCATATGAGGTGATACGAGAAGAACTTAGTAAAGTTTATGGGGTATCACTTTCGAAGCGTACAATTAGACGCTGGTTGAAAGTGTCAGGTAATATTGCAGATGTAGCGTTAAATGAGGAGAAAAACTTCAGCGGACATTTTATTTATGATGAAGAATACATGAAGATATTTTTGGGTGATGTTGGTACTAAAGGATCTACATTAAAAAGAGTTGAAGTTTATCTTTTGCTCTTTATAGATGCCCTGACAGGAAAGCCGATCCTGATGCTTTCTGATTCGCTGGATAAGTCAATACTTATAGAACATTGGCGAAGATTCGCCAAATGGACTCTAAAAAATAAGATTCCGTTTGTTACATTAACAACCGACGGTAAAAGGGAGTACAACACGATGATAAAAGAACTAAATTCTTCATTGCATATGAATGTAAAACATTCATATTGTGTTTTTCATTTTAAGAAAAATCTCTATGAAGTTTGCAACAAACATTTGTTCGGGGTAACACAAACAAAGAAAGACCTTCCAGATTATGTTATTTCACAAATTAAAGAATTAGAAAATCTTGTTGACCAACCAACAAGAAAATCTTTCTTGGAATCACTTAAAACAACGATACATCAAAAACAAACATTCATATCTCCGTTGCAGGACCAAATCAAACGGGTCCAAAAATATACTAATAACTATGCCCTTCACAAAGAATATCCATTTCTGAGAACAACAAATATGGCAGAACACTGGTTTGGACGAACAAAGCCAGAAAAGGTGAAAAAAGGATTCAAAACCAAAAACGGATTAATCCAAGTATTGCGAGCTTTGGCTGTAAAAATAACAGATATTAATTGGAAGCAAAGGCTTGACATAACTAGAGATATTAATGATGCTACAAAATTACTTATATCTGGCCTGTTGAAAAAAAGGCCAGCTTAAGTACCCAGCATCATTAATTAAAAAATTCTTATAACACTTGATCTTATCAGCAATAAATTCTTTAGCGAGTTTTTCCAATGACATAGTTTAGCTTACTGGATATGGCTAAATAAACTCTTTTATCTGATTTTTACACAAAAATAATAAATAAGGCTACTGTTACTACATCTGATAAAAACCCGAGGTGTTAAAAAATGTTATCTGATATGCCTATAGATTTAGACAAAGTAAAAAAAGAAGATGTAGATAAAGAAATACTAAGAATTGGAATGATTGCTGAACTGGATGCAGTAAGTTTATATGAACAGCTGGCAGCCATGACTGAAAACAAAGACATCAAGAAGGTGATGATGGATATTGCCAAAGAGGAAAAGACCCATGTTGGTGAATTCCAAGCGCTCTTATTGAAATTGGATCCGGAACAGGTCAAAGAGCTCGAGAAAGGCAAAAAAGAAGTGGAAGAATTGACTGAATAAATTTTTATTTTTTCTTAACTTTTTGTGTGTACGTGTTTATTTTATATCTCAATCCTTCAACCAAATCAAATTCAAGTTCTAAAGAGGTCTGGACATTCCAGGCATCACCTTGATCACAATGGAGAACATACCCTGCAATAACTTTTTTATCAAGACAAGAGTAATTCTCAAAACAGTCTAAATCATCGATAATTTTTTCGATTTCGGGTAAAAATTGCTCTTCAGAAAATGAGATAAAGAATTGGGCGAGATTTTCATCCAGCCTTAAGGCCTCAACAATACGGTCAATAAAATCTGTGCGATTTACGGAATAAACATCATTGGAAACCATAATAACAAGCTAAGAGGCAGCTTATTTATAAAAGTTTCGAAACAGTATCTACTGTTTAGAAGTAACGATTCTGTTTCTTCCGCTACGTTTAGCTTCATACAAGGCCTTGTCTGCTCTGCTTAAAACAGATCCGTGGCCTTCTCTCTTCTGATATTCCGCTAGACCGATAGACACAGTGATTGGAATCTGTCTTTCATTATACTCAAAGGTTGTTCCCTCCACAGCAGCCCTGATCCTCTCAGCAACAAGCTCTGCCTGTTCAAGATTTGTCTGCGGTAAGATGATAGTAAATTCTTCTCCACCATAACGGAAGAGTGCATCTTCATCCCTCTTAACTCCAGTGATTATTTCGGCAAATCTTTGCAATACATCATCTCCAGCTTGATGACTATAGGTATCATTAACCTGTTTAAAGTGATCAATATCAAGCATAGCTAAACTACAACAAGTTTCCGGATGCCTGTCTGCTTCACGGGATTTAACAGCAGATCTTCTGTCGAATGATCTTCTGTTTAAAACTCCGGTCAAGTCATCGATAGATACCTGCTCTTCCAAAGAAGCAATTCGCTCTTGGTACTGCGTCTCCATAGATTGATATCTATCTTCCAGTTCATTGACTCTTCCTCGCAGCTTATCCCTCTCTGAGATCAGATTTTTGTAATTATCAACTAAAAAATTGGTGATTTGGCTAGATGCGCCAATAGCTTCGAGGATATGTGAAGGTATCTCCTGCGGGGATAGTTTCCCTTCTAAGCCTAAGGCAGCCAGTACTTTTTCATCTTGAAATAAGACTTCTTTTTTAACCATGAAGTAGTAAATATACTGATTATTTATAAATTTTTCTATAATTATCATCAAACAGTGACAACTTTAAGAGATATGGTCCAAGATGTCATGGCTATTGGTAGAAGAAAGGTATCTGGCTAATTCCTT
>JBDREV010000143.1:0-2295 GCA_043819375.1 Candidatus Woesearchaeota archaeon | reverse complement strand
TGGTTCAGAACCGCCATTCGGTTTTGCTTATGAATGGATCGCCATCAAAGGGGCAGGAGAATTTTCCTCTTCTGCAGGATTGGTGATCACTTTAAAGCAGATGATGGAGATTTATGAACCGGAGATTGTCCGCTATCTTTTTGCTTCCACCAGGCCAAACGCTTGCTTCAATATCAGCTTTGATGTAGATGTGCTCAAGATCTATGAAGATTTTGACAAGTGCGAACGGATCTATTTTGATGCTGAAAAAGTTAATGATAAAGACAAGATAAAACAGTCCAGGATCTACGAACTGAGCTGTGTGGAAAAATGTCCTGCTAAATTACCATATCAACCGGGATTCAGGCACTTGACCACAGTACTGCAAACCAGAGGAATGGATGTAGAGAAAGCCATCGGCTTCTTTGAAAAAGAATTGAAAGATGAATTTGACAGGGAAAGGCTGAGGAAAAGAGCAGAATGTGCCAAGAACTGGCTGGAAAAATACGCTCCGGAAGAGTTTAAATTCTCTGTACAGGATGAAGTCAAAATCAAATTAGGAGCCAAAGAGAAAAAAGTACTCCAGCTGCTCGGAAAGAGATTACTGGAAAAAGACTGGACTGATGTGGAGCTGCATGAAGAGATCTATATCCTCTGCCAGAATGAAGAGTTAGAGATCAAAGATTTCTTCAAAGCTGCTTACCAAATTTTGATTGCCAAAGAGAAGGGACCAAGGTTAGCTGCTTTCATCCTCGAGATCGGCAGGGAGAAAGTTGCTGACTTGTTTGGGAAAGTTTAATTAGTACCACACATAATTAGATTTATTGTTTTCTGTTGTACTAAGCTAGATGCCGATAGTAAACCTCAAAAAATTTCCGAAAGGTTTCTTTGTAATACTTTAAAGCAAATCTGATCAGGACAAGCCATCTCTCGCGATCAGCAGCCTCCAGGGCCTTAATATAGCTGTTTCTGGTTGTGGTCCTGATGATGATCGGGAAATATCCTTTTCTCAGTAAGATATAATTCAATAAGAACCTCCCCACTCTCCCATTCCCATCACAGAACGGATGGATCTTTTCAAACTTTGCATGGAATTTGAAGGCTAATTCCAGAGGATAAAGGGTATCCTGATTATCTCCATACCATCTTAAAAGATTCTCCATATCCTTACGGACGTTTTGCGGTTCAGATAGTCTTGTAGTTGGTTTTCCCACAAGTATGACTGGCACGGTCCTGTAGCCCAGACGGTCATCGATCTTATCTACCACTTTTGTATGCAGTTTGATGATAAAATCGTGTGTCAGTGGCGATCTGGTCTCAGTCAAAGATAAGAAAGCTTGATACGAGTTCTGGGCATCATAGATCTCTCTCAGATCCTTGCCTTTACTGATTCTCTTCTCAAAGACTATTTCAGCAACATTTTTCAGGGTCAAGGAATTTCCTTCCAAAGCATTGCTTTCAAAGACGTAATTAGCAATAAATCGTTTGTTAAGATCCTCTAAGTCTTTTGGGTGGAGTTTTTTGACAATCTGTTTATGTTTAAGGTTCATCTCTTCAATCTTTTTGATCTCTTCCCAGGTAAGAGGAGATCCAAGTTTCTTGATCTTTTTAGAGAGCAAGTTGACAATCAACTTTATTTTTTTATCTGGCAATTCTTTTTCAAACAGTTCTTGGGCAGCTTTGATCTCTTTTTGAGATACTTTGCTTACTGGACCAAGATATTTGGAGATTTTCCTTACTTGATCCTTGATTCTGACTGCTTCCTCTAAGTACAGGTATCTCTTTCCATGGATCTGCTTGATTATTTTCTTCATGAGATTAGTTAGTACTACATATATTTAAATATTTCGTTTCTTGTTGTACTAAAAAAATTAAACTGCCCCAACAATAAAGATCGGCAGAGAGAACGTGGCGGAACTGTTTGGGAAAGTTTAAGTAAGTTTTTTATAGTGTTTTTGTTTCTCTCAGCTTATGCAAAAAAGAGGGCAATTGACTATTTTCATAATCATCGGAATATTACTGTTAGTGGTAACTGCAGGCATCTACTTTGCCAGTTCTGTTATGCTCAAAGAGCAGATCTCTGCAGAAGCAGAGCAGGTTGATGTGGATACTGCTCCCATCAAGATGTTTGTGGAGCAGTGCCTGAATGAAGCGATCGATCAGGGAATCTATCTGGTGCTTTCTCAGGGAGGGTATTACACCTTTGTTGATGCCGATTCTTTCCAATTTACAACAGAGGAGGAAGTATTGCAGCTCCCTTATTATTTCTATGAACAGAAGAAGAACCTGCCTGAACTGAAGATCATCGAACTGGAG
>JBDREV010000142.1:0-2162 GCA_043819375.1 Candidatus Woesearchaeota archaeon | reverse complement strand
TCCATTTTCATCCGGATTGGTTTTCTTTTTTGCATGTAGTTACAAAGTAACTACATCTATAAATAGATTTCGTAATTGGAGAATATAAATTAAGAATAGACTATAAAATCAAGAAATAACTTCAGAAAGCTAAAGTATTACTGATTTTTTTCTTTCTCCGGCTAGGACAATAAAAACTCTCTCTACAAACCTTTCACAAACTTAGAAACATACTTCTTATGGATCGCACTGGCTGCCCGGTAAAGATGAACATTGTCCCTTAACATGCTCCGCAGATCAGCAATAAGAGTATGCTGCGTCTCATCATAATTCCTGATCCTGTCTCCTCCTCCAGTCAGATAACGCAGAGTCTTGTTCCTGCATCCTTTAGCCCCATACAACGCAGTATCGCCTGCATCATACCATTCTTCGCCATCTTTAAACTCAGCTTTCGCCTCAACAGTTCCCACGCTGAAAGTGATCGGCCGGTAACCGGTGGGAACAGGGATCTCTTTGATCTTCTGCCGGATCTTTTCGGCCAGATCAGCAACATAGCGGTGTGATTTAGTCTTGACGACCACTGCAAATTCATCTCCGCCTACACGATAACCAGCTACAGTCTTATCATTGACACTTCTTAGATATTCCCCCAGAGCAGAGATAAACTTATCTCCTTCTGGATGACCATAGCTGTCATTCAATCCTTTCAGACCATCACAATCCAGCATGATCAAAAAATAGCTGTCTTTATTTCTCTTCATATCTTCCAGATAATATTCTAAATCTTCATGAAATGTTTTTTTGTTGAACATACCAGTGGGGCCGTCGATCTTGATCTGCTGGGTTAATTTTTCATTGAGTCTCTCCAGCTCTTCTGTCTTCTTCGCCAACAGCCGGTTTTCCAGCAGACGGGCCACTTTCCCACCTACAATCCTGCCTAGATCTTCCAAGATCAATTCTTCATTTGAATCGATTTCTTTATTTTCTGGATCAAAATTAGCAGCAATAACACCTTTGATCTCACGTTGAGTATAAGTCTTGGAAAAAGCAGTATATGGAACAGCAATAAAACCTTTGTTTTGTTCTTGGTTAGATAAGATATAATTCAAAGGATCTTCCTCTCCACCGATCAGCAAAGGAGAAACTTCTTTCCGAACATAGACTCCAGAAGTGTTGATCACATCTTCCAGTAACTTATTAGAAGATACTTTAAATCTAGCTTCCTTAAAATCATCGGGGAGATCAATACCAGCAATCAAAGAATAAGTTTCATCACCTCGATAACGATAGATTCTAGGATAATGGTACCCCCAATCCTTGAGGCCGTGTAGAACAGCATCCAGACTCTCTTCAACTCCTTCTGCTAGATGGACTTGTCTGCGTAAAATACCCAATAAGTCGCTTTTTCTTCTCAAAGGAGTTTCCATAACTTCAAAATCAAGGTTTTGTTTAAAAGTTTTTCTATACTATATGGAATATATAATGTATATACTTAGAAATCATTTCTTTAGCTTGCCTTTATTATTTAACCGCTTGACTTTCTTCTTTCATTTTTTGTCTTGGAGTCTATTTTTTTCGGATTTAGGAAGATGATTCTCCTTACTTATCACTGAACGACCTAACTCTTTTTCAGCCCTGGTTCTTGCATCACCCGCTACTTGTCCCCCTCTCTTAGCAACTCCCTTACTTTTGGAGAAAGTTTCTGGTTTCTCTTCTTGAGAAAGTTCAGTGGTCATACGTTCACCTAGCATAGTAAAAATTAATTCTAAATCGTTCATGTGATCCCTTAAATTGATCTTTGACTTTTCTGGCAAATATTTATGTTTCCTGTATTCGCTTGGAGTCATCCCAAAAGTTGCTTTGGATATCTCCGCTGTAAGAATAGCGAAATCTCTTTGCTCGTGGATCCCTCTTTCTTTCCATTCATCAGTCAGATTTTGCCTTATAGCAATACCCCTTAACCTTTTATCAATCCAATCTTTAGGATAGCCCTTTGCAGAGTAAATTTCCTTCATTCTTTCCTGCGCAAGTTCAGGGTTTTCTATTTCATCAATTCGTTCTTTTCCTACTTCCGCCAGCCATCTCTTGAATGGTTCAGCATTTTTACTTGGGATTGATTGGATAAGGCGAAAGGCATCTTTTGTGTTTCCTGCAAGAATTTGTCTTTTTTTGCCAGTTTCAGT
>JBDREV010000141.1:0-5450 GCA_043819375.1 Candidatus Woesearchaeota archaeon | reverse complement strand
GAGATTGATGCAGCCATACTCACTAAAGTAGATGTGGATGACAAAGGAGGAGCACCTCTGTCAATTTCTTATACAATCAGAAAACCAATCCTTTATCTGGGTGTGGGTCAAGAATATGGGGATCTGGAACAGTTTGATGCTGAGACTATTCTGAAAAGAGTTGGGTTTTGATCAGTGTGTATACTTCCTCAGTTCCCTGACATGTTCTGGTATCTCAGTGGGTCCGTCGGTATCTCCATCTTCAACGTCTTCAAATTCTTCTGTGTCCATGATCATCCTTCTTACTGCATCACGCACAGCTTCAGAACGGTTAGGATAGTATCCTTCATTGACCAGTTCATCAATCTCTTCAACCAGTTTCTTAGTCAGCCTGATTTGAATAGTTTCCATTACCATAGTAATTGATAAGTAATGTTTATTTATAAATCTTTTGTCACTAATTCCAATTAAAAAACATTACAATAACATTACATAAGCATTACAAAAAATCAAGAAACCAACTTTTTAATCTCTTCGGGCTTGAAGCCGATCACAAAACCCTTGCCGTTCTCTACAACCGGAACTTTCTTTTGACCTGTCTTTTGCACTACATGCTCAACTAATTCAGGAGTATTTACCAATACTTCTTCAAAATCAAGATTTATCGCCGATAAATAGCTTTTCAAAACTTTACAGTCTGGACAATTTTTTGTGGTATAAACTTTCAATTTCATTAGAAAAAACAAAATTAAATCATTTATAAAACTTTGTTAGAACTGAAAAGTAAGAATGAATCTGTCGTGATTAAACAGTGAAAATTCTGGAGCGATACTTGTGATTAGTCAAAAAATAAATTCATGGATAGAATACTATCTCTAACTACTCTGAATCTTTCTTCTCTTTCTGGCCTTCTTAATCTTCTTTCTCTGCCATTTCCATCTCATCTGGCCTTTCTTCTTCCAACGTCTTGAACTTCTTTTCATCTTTCAAGCTGGAAACGTAATCATTTTATAAATCTTTCCTCAGCCTTCCTTTCTCTTGACTACTAAATAGATTGATAACAGCACAGTTAGCACCAGACCAAGCCCAATCAGGAATTTTTTCTTAGCATCCAACTGCCAGTCAGGAAGATTCATTTCTTTAAAGAAGCTCACTGCTCCACCGAAGATATTTTTGACTCCACTTAGGTCAAATAACTGTCCTTTTTGCTCTCCAGTGATGGCGAAATAGCTGAATCCTGGAGTTTTAGCTTGGTAATAAGCAAAGTTATCATCTCCTTCCAACAGTTTAGTGCTGAGTTGCTCCCAGCTTTCTTCAGTATATCTCTGTAGATAGATCTTAGTATAATTGTGGCTAAGAATCCAGTTTTTGGGAACTTTAAATTTGATAATTGCACCTTTCAGTTCTGTTTCATTCAGTTCAGTCTTGATCTCCAGATATTGATACGTATCATTCAATTGAGGAATTCCCACTGGCTGAAGAACCGATCTTACTTCCAACCCGATTTCTTTGTCTTCTCTAGCTTCTATCTCAATCTCAGTTATAGCCAAATTGGCCTGGTTAAATGAAAGATTACCTTTTCCTTCAATTATGCTAATTTTGCCAGGGAACATTCCTGAAGAACCCGTAGCTTGGAAGGCTCCGGATGGATTTGCTTCGTTAGCTTGACTAGGAGGAAGACTATTTGCGTTTGCCCCTATCGTGTTTGTTTTAGTGTAGTTTGTAGGTCGGTAATAAGAGTATGTTCCTGATCCGCCCCCTCCGCCGCCAGAACTGCTACTGGGGGTGACAGTTGTTTGTACATCCACAGAGAACCATTCCCATGTGCTGGAGGTCATTACTTTGCCATTGCTGTCATTGCATCTCACATAGAAATATCTTCCAGTGTCATAGGTGTATTCGATGGATTGAGTGTGTACTAAATTATTTGAAGTACTCAGGTTATATGTCAGATTGACAAAATCTTTATCTTGCCCATACCAAACACTTGTATCTCCTTTACATCTGGCTGGCTCATTAGAAGTTACAGTGAAAATGACGGTGATCGGATTGGTGCCGCTCTGGCTTTCCACAATTGTGGCAGTGGGTACAATGGTATCATTGATGTTGAATAGAACTGAGGAGGTGTTCCAATTTCCTAAAGTATCATTGCAAAAAATAGTCAGGTTATGCTGCCCATTCAACAGTCCACTGAAATTGGCCTGGAGATTTGGATAGGTACTGTTATCTTTGCTGCCGCTGCCCACTAATCCAGTTGAATTGGTCAGATTATAGCTGCATTTATCCATCCTGCTATCATTGACTGTAAAACTAGCTGTGAAATAAGAGTTGCTGACATTGCCTCCTGCAGCAGGAGATGTTATGTTGATGCTTGGTTCAGTCAGATCAATAGTAAAAGAGGAATTGGCTGAAGAAATGCATCCTTCCTCATCACAAGCTAACACTCTCCACCAGTAAGTTGTTTCGTTAAGAGAAGAGGTGTAGTTTGTTTCGGTTGTATTCTGATCGACGAACAGATAACTAAATGCTGAGCTGTTGGATACTTGTAAGGTGTAATTGACACTATCTCCATCAATATCTATGGCAGGATCCCAATCAAAATTGATATTTAGACTGTTCTGATCTGTCAACGGGAAAACTCTGCTGGGAGCAGTAGGCAGGGAATTGCTGATAGTTATAGTTGTATTAGACCAAGCACTCCAGTTATAGCCATCATAAACTCTTGCAGAGAACGTCCAGTTCTCACCTCTAGATGTATTTCCAGATCCCACAACAGTCAGATTTTCCAGGCCAGCAATTTCTATTGAAGTATTATACCATCTAGTCTCATTACTCTGTTCGGTATCTCCATCACTGTCATAAAATGTCCAGCTGCCGATGAGATTGCCATTAGTCCTGTTTTGGCTGTCATCAGAAATTATCGTCACATTCTGAGCAGAAGGCAAAGTGTTGTTGATAATGACTGCTAGATCATTGGAAGTCAAATTCTCAAAATCAGCAGAACTGCAGTTCACATTCCAGTTATGGTTGCCATCAGTAGAAAAGCTACGGTTGTAAAAATAATCAGTACTGTTGAAAGTCATATTAAACTGCCCAGTTGGAGCAGTCTCAAAGCTGATCAGGCAGGAACCATTGATCAGTTCTCCCGAAGTTATGTTGGTGTAATTAGCATAGAAATAAACTTGTTCATTGCGATGCTTGGCGATGCTGTCTGTACTATCCCAGATGGTCAGTTCAGAGTTGGCACCGGCACTGTAATTAGAAAAGCCACTGACATTGAAAGTGAAATTTCCGCCAGCATAATCAACCACAACACAATCACCACAGATGGCTCCATCTTTCAACACGATTGGTGTTTTTTCATAAGTCAAGTTGTTAAGAGTTACTTGGGCAGACTCATTGAATTGGGGACAGGCAGTGGAATTGACAGAGATAAGATTATTTTGGATTGAGACGCAGCTGGCAGCATAGTCATAATCTGTATTGTTAGAGAAGATGATCTTTCCTTGATTGTTATATACTGTTTTAGCAGATAGATCAATTGACGGCAGACTTTGTATCGCACCCAAAATATCAATTCTGTAAAATACTAAACCACTGCCCCCTAAATCATCAATGGCAACTCCGGTCTGTCGGAAGATATTTTCCATTTCTGCAGGATTTAAAGTAAGATTGTTCTTTAACTTGGAATATTGCTGCAAGAGCACAGCTGCTCCGGAAAGGTGGGGTGTGGACATAGAAGTGCCGCTCTTGTCTTGCCATCCTCCGGAAAGCACAGTTGAATATGTGTTGATACCTGGAGCCAATAAACTGAGCAGGTTGCCTCGATTGTATGTAATCACATCTGCACCAGTAACTGCACCAACGGGTGTAGCATTGGCAATACATGCTGGATCTGTGATCCCATCAGTCCAGCCAAAGTTTCCCGCAGCTACTGTCACTAAGATCCCCAGCTCACGGGCATTGTTGAACAATTCAGTCATGGAAGGATCATAATCATCACATGTTGACTGCCAGTGAATACACTCTTCTCCATTACTACATCCCAAGCTCATGCTGATCACTGAGATGTTGTAATCCTGACTTCTGTTGATACACCAGTCCACTCCTGCAGCCACATCTGAATAGGTGCCGCTACCTACTGAATCAAGAACTTTTACTGCAATTATTTTTGCATCAGGGGCAACACCATGGTAAGTTGCATTATCAGAAACAATAATTCCTGCTACATGGGTGCCGTGGCTGTTATCATCTTTTGGATCCGCATCACTGTTGATTACATCCCAGCCGCCGATCACTTTAGAGCAATTGCTCCAATCATAAGTGGTATTGACTGTTCCGTTGATGATTTGATCAATCACAAATCCATACCTTTCTTCTGATTCGTCTGTAATTAGTTTGATATAGATCGTATCTCCTTCCGCAGCAGGCGTCCAGACATCAGTATGTGCTCCGGAATATGTAGCTAGGATCTTATTATTGCCGTCATAAATCTTAATAAAATCATAGTCCGCTTCTGTAGTGATATTGGAAAAGTGAACAGCGATCTGGTCAAATCCGCTGTAGTTGATAGTGTAGTTATATGTGATGCTGCTGACATAAGGGTGTACAGATTCTAACGAATAATTTTCTATATTGCCTGAAAAGCTGTTCCTGACTAAAGAGCAATTGCCTAAGGCAGGATGAGTATAATCAACTCCTGTATCAACCACACAGACAGTCTCTCCTGCTCCAGTGATATTGGTACCATTGATCTGCATACCCCAGATCTGGCTGGCATTTATCTGTGGTACAGACTGGTCAAGAGCAATTGCTACTCTTCTATCCAGGATGATACTCTCCACACTGGGATCATTCCTGATCTCTTCCAGACCAGCTTGGGTGAGTTTTCCAGAGACCGCGTTAGTTAAGGAGTACCTATGTTTTAACTGCCAGTCCGGCTTCTCTTCTGCAGAGGCTTTCAGTTTGTTTTTGTTTAATCTTTCTAAGAATCTGTCCTGTTTTTCTTTTATTTTGGTTCTCTTTAAAGTCAATTTTGCTTCTTGTTCGTCAGCAGAAACTTTGATGAACAACATCTCTTTATTTCTTTGTATTTCCTGATCTTCTTTGAGTATGATAACAACTGGAACTGCTTTTTTATTATCTAATTCCTGGAGAATCTCTCGATCAACTTTAGCACCAAAGACTACGCTGGCTATCAGAATTACAAATACAACAATCAAACACCCTCTCTTCCACATTGTTCTAAACCAAGATCATCTGGTTTCCGGATTTTACTAATCTTGAGCCGATGCCTTCTCCGATTCTGAAAAAATAATTGGAAACGACACCAGTTAAAGCATCAAAGAAGCTGATTTCGGCTTCATATTCAATATACTCAATTTCTTCCAAATCATATTCTTTTTTAAGATAATCTTCCGCTGTATCTAGATCCCCCAGTTCATCGATCAGTCCTTTATCCAGCAATTCCA
>JBDREV010000140.1:0-6786 GCA_043819375.1 Candidatus Woesearchaeota archaeon | reverse complement strand
GAGTACTGGTGGAATGAAGGCAGCAATATTAATAATCTTAATAATCATTTTGGGAGGATGTAAAATGACAGATAAAAACACAGTTTTATTGAAAACAACATTAGGAGATATCAAGATCAAACTTTATGATGATATGCCTGTGACAGCAGGAAACTTCAAGAAATTAGTCTCTGAAGGATTTTATGATGGAGTGATCTTTCACCGGGTCATCGACAAGTTCATGATCCAAGGAGGAGATCCTACTGGTACTGGAACAGGAGGACCAGGATATAAGATTGAAGATGAATTCACCGATCACAATAAGAATAATAGGGGGACTATCTCTATGGCCAATGCCGGACCCAACACAGGAGGGAGCCAGTTCTTTATCAACTTAGTAAATAATACTCATCTTGATGCAAAACATCCAGTCTTTGGTGAAGTGGTCGAGGGGATGGATGTAGTGGACAAGATTGCCGGAGTAAAAGTTGATTATAATGACAAGCCAGTAGAAGAAGTGAAAATCATAAAGGCAACAGTTGAGTGAGCAGATAATCTTTTTGATTGTGTTCATTCAAAATAATCTTCATAGCTGAAATCTCTTTTCATGCCTTCAAAGGTGCAGCCTCTTTTTTCTTCGATCACATTCTGGTCAAGAAATTCCCGGTACTTACCCACTAAAGAACTGCAGTCAGTACATCTCTTGAAATCAGTCCCGATCTCTATCTCGAACTCCTTCTCGTTCCTCTTGATAATCTTACTGGGAACTGCAGCCGTGTCTTTGAACTCTTTATAGAGATTATCTACAAAACGATTGTCTGTGATTCGATCAGAAAGAGTGATCCTCAAGACACATCTTTTCGGTGTTTTAGAAGAGACTACTTCTTTTACCACTTTGATGCATCTTTGAGATTTAAGCTTGTTTTGATTCTCCTCTTTACTTTTTACTAATTTTCCAGGAAGCTTGATGCTCCCATCTGGATTGAATTCGATCATCGTTCAGGATTTTCTTGATCCTTTATATCTTTTTGGATTCTAGAAATATTTATTAAGTCATCAATTAGTTATAACTCATGTTTGAAATAGAACTGCGCAGTTTCTTTTGAATAAAAGAAAAAAAATTAAAAAAATTATTCTTTGCCTTTCTGTTCCTGTCCGGAAGCGCCTGCTGAAGTCTCGTTGTCTTCTGAATCATCCTCAGTTTCATCAACGTTTTTTCCAGACTGTACTTGCTCTTCCTGCTGGATCTGGGTGTCTTCTCCTTTATTCTCCTGAGTTACCTGTTCAGTAACTTTCTTCCCTTCCTCAGTCTTGTTTATACCTGTCTCAGTACGTTCCTTTCTTCCTTCAGCCAGACCAGACTGTTCATCAATATCTGATTCCATTTCATCCACTTCCGCATCAGTCTTGCCGGTCAGAGCCTTATATTTAGTCTTCACTTGATCTTTCTTCTGCTCAGTTTTGGTTTCCATTTCCTGAGCCTTGGCTTTTATCTTAGCAAAGACCTCTTCCAGATGGGCAATCTGCTCAGCACTCATCCTTTCTCTCTGCCTTTCCAGGATTCCATCCTTAACTTCAGCAACTTTCTGGTAATGGCTTTCAGTCTTATTTTGGATTCTGGAAACTTCTCCCATAGCTTTCTTAGCTTTTTCAGCATCGCCGTTACTCTCAATCTCTGCTACCGCTTCTTCAGCTATTTCCAAAGCTTTTTGATGTGCTTCCTGAGCTTTCAAAGCATGCTCAAACTTGTTCTGCTCAACCATCTCTTTAGCTTCCATCAGCCTTTCCTGAGCAATGTTCAAGCCTTTCTCTGCTTTAGCTGCTTTTCCTAAAGTCAAAGCTAATGAAATCCTGTCCATAGCCCGATCCAACCCATAAAAAGGTGAATCTGGGGTCACTCCTGCATCAACATCTGTCTCTTCCTGAGCCAAAGCTAATGGTATACTTAACACCAAAAGCATGGCCGCCAACAAACCTAAAATCTTTTTCATTTTTTACCTCCAGGCCCAAACAGCCTAAGTACTATAATGAGAGAACAGGTATTTAATTAATCCTTGAAACAGCCTGAAACAAGGTGAAACAGCCCTATTTTTGATCAAATTCTTTCAGATCGGTGAAATTTTTAGCTTCTTTTTCTTTCTCTTCTTGTTTCGGCTCTTCTGGTTGTGAAGGAGAACCTTCCTTGATCAATCTGATCTTATTGGTATTGCCATAAGGGATCTTCTTGATCAGACCCTTCTGCTCCAGGTTCCTTAATCTTCTGGAAAGCTTGACCTTAGACAAGCCGCTCTTCAGCTCCAGCTGTTTCTGCCACATTTCGCCTTCCTGAAAAAGAAGCTCCACAAGCTTTTTTTCTTCACCAAAAAGATTCTGAGTCAAGCCGGCAGCTTCCTTCTGCGGTCTTTTGTAATAAAGATATAAACCGATTGCAGCTAGGACTGCAAAAATCAGCAGGAACACCCACCAACTATCAAAATATTCGTCACGATTGAAGATGACTAGGATAGCGTTCTCTTCAAGATCTTTCCAGGAAAGGATGATCCTTTTTCCATCTGTGCTGACCTGATCAGCTTTGGGAATTACTGCAGATTGGGAACTCTCTAGAGTGTATTTGAGCACAGCTTTTTCAGGCAGCAGCAAGGTGATCTTTTTTTTCTCAGTGGCAATGTCCCCTAAATCCAAGATAAAGAATTCATCTTTGGTCTTTTCCAGCAAGGACTTAGTCATATATTTAATCTGTATTTGGCTAAAAGTCTTGTTTCTGATCTGCAAAGCAAGATGAGTATCTTGTTCTACCAACTCAAAGTCCAGGCCGGGTACTTCCACCGCAGCTGCATCCGCAGGTAAGATCCAGATAAATTCAGAAACTGATTGATCTAAAGTTAAATCAAGCTTGACTAACACTTGATCATAAACAATCTCATATTCAGCAGTATAACTGTCCAAAGCATTAACTGCTCCTGCCATCAATACAAAAAATAAGATCAGCCAGACTTTCAATTTAATTATTTTATGGTGATAAATGTTTATAAATTTTTCTTGAGAAGCAGAACAAAGTTTATTAAATCCGGGTTAATTACATAATTATGACAATTGAAGTAGAACTGCGCAGTTTCATCAGCAAAGAAAAATACCTGGAGTTGTTAGAGTTCTTTGGTAAGGATGGGAAGCTGCTCAAAGAAGATGAACAGATTACTTATTATTTTGACTGTGAAGAAGACCTGAGGATCCAGAAAAACAACTTTTATTCCAAGATCTGGCTGAAAAAAGGAAAGCTGCATGATGAAGCCAGAGAAGAGCTGGAGATCCAGTTTGAAAGGGAGCAGTTTGAACAGCTGGAGAAACTGTTTTTATCATTAGGCTATCAAGTAGAGATCAAATGGTTCAGGAAGAGACATGTTTTTGAATGGCAAGGAATCAAAGTAGCGGTGGATTACACTAAAGGTTATGGCTATATCTTGGAACTGGAAAAAATTGCTGATCAAGAAAACAAGGAGTTTGTTTTAGAAGAACTTAAAAAAAGATTAAAAAGCTTACAGATTGAACTTACACTCAGAGAAGTGTTTGAAGAAAGATACCAAGATTACAAAAAGAACTGGAAAGAATTGATATGAAGAATCTGAAAAAATTAAGAACAAAGATTGACTTGGTTGATGACAAGATTGCCGAATTGTTAAGAACAAGAAAAAATCTGGTCAAAGAAGCTTCTGGGTTAAAAGAACATATTTTTGATCATGAACGAGAAAAAGAGATCCTAGAAAGAAATCAAGAATTCAAAGATATCTTTCAGCTGATTCTGGACCATTCAAAGCTATCTCAATTAAAGAAAAGAAATAATATCGTTTTGAAAGAATTGATCAAAAAACCGCTTATTATTGCTGGACCATGCAGCATAGAATCTAAAGAGCAGATTGAAAAGACTTGTTTTTTTCTTAAAGAAAGGGGGATTAAAATAATAAGGGGAGGAATCTTTAAACCGAGAACTTCTCCTGAATCCTTTCAGGGTTTAGGAATTGAAGGGCTCACTTATCTCCGAGAAGCAGCAGATAAGAATAACCAGTCAATCATTGTTGAAGTGATGACTGAAAAACAACTTGAGCTAATCTATGATCATATTGATATTATCCAGGTCGGTTCAAGAAATATGAGCTCTTTTGGACTATTAAAGGCTGTAGCAAAAAAGACAGCCAAGGACCATAAGCCCATTTTATTGAAAAGAGGGATGAATGCGATGGTAGATGAATTTCTAAAGGCGGCCGCTTATCTCTCTGAACATGGTAATAACAATATCTTACTTTGTTTAAGGGGTATCAGAACTTTTGAACAGATCAACTCAGAGTTGAGAAACACCCCAGATCTTGCTGCTATCCTTGAACTTAAACAAAAAACAGATTGTAAAATAATCTTTGATCCCTCTCATGCTACTGGAAATAGACGCTATGTCAATCAGATCTCCAAAGCAGCCTTGCAGTTAGGAGCAGACGGATTGATGGTGGAGGTCCATCCAGATCCTGAAACAGCTTTGTGTGATGGACAGCAAAGTTTAAATTTTAAGGAGTTTGAAGATCTTTTGAGAGTTGTTATTAATTAAGGAAATAAAAAACTCTGGTTTGAATGCTCGGAATTTTTTGTGTTAAAATTTATTTTCATGATTAATTTTATATACTTTTACATAAAGATAATTTGATGATCACCAACCAAACCAAGAATAAGATTATCAGTAAAGAAGAAAAACATTGTGATGGTATTTGGTCTAAGGCAAGAGGGTTGATGTTCTCCAAGAAAAAAAATTTAATTATGTTCTTTGATCCAGAAGAAAAGACTAAGCTGCATAACTGTTTTGTCTTTTTTGCCTTAGATATCTTAGTTTTAGATAAGAATAAAAAAATTGTTGAGATTAAAAGAAACTTTAAGCCATTCACCTTCTGGAATGCTAAAAAGGAGGGAAGTTACCTGATTGAGATGGCTTTTCCTGCTGATTATGAAGTGGGAGATAGATTATCCTTTGATGAATAACACTCTGAATCATAGAACGGATCACTCTCGCTGACTTTGTAACCTAAAGAAAGCATTTTGCTGACATAGGGATAAAACAATCCATTCTTTACTGCCAGGCAGCGATGAGATAGTCTTACATTCATCCCGTCGATAAAGATCGGGAACTGCTTGCAGGCCAAGGGGCGGTTTCTTTTAGTATGGATATCGCACTTGCAGTCATGGAGAGCAGGGCAGTCATGATGAAGGTTCAAAGAATAATTGCCGTTAATCAGCTTAAGTGTAAGATTATCTTTCAGTACTGCTTCTTTTTGATGGGTAATCAGCTCAGCTTGAGAGGTGGTTAGCACTAAATAACCTTTCCGGCAACAGTAGGCCTTGCATTCTTCCATACAGAATTTGCCGATGTCTTTCCTGGCTTTTTGGGTGAGCTTTTCCGCATTCATCAGCATATGGCCTAGAAGACAGTATATAAAACTTTGTGGAAGGAAAACAATAATGTAGAATTAGATTATAAGTTCAATCCCTTCTTTGCTTCTTCTAAAGTATAATACTTGCCTTGTTTAAACTCTTCTCTTGCCTGTTGGATATTTTTCTTAGTCTTTTCAGATAATTCTAGATCGGTTTCAATTAAATCCCAAATAACACCCTCATAAGTATCATCATTAAACATCTTTCTCTTTTTTAATTCCTTAGCCAAATCGTCGCTAATCGTAACTTTCATTTTCAGAAAGTTAAAAATGATTTTATCATTTAACTTGCCTCTCTCTATTCAGCAAGTTTAGGGGCACGCCCGCGGTCGAAACAACTAAGCCTCGCTGGCTTGACCTTGAGAGCTTCTCGAGCTTGCGACCCTCTGAACATGAAGATTGAAGGTGAAGGCTGCTCCGTTCCCGGCCTGACCTGGTTCCCAACAAGTCCATCCCAAAGGACAAACTGTCAGCAAAGACATCCCAAGACCAGCAAAACAAAACTGCCCCTTCTTTGGGCTTCGGCTCCGTCTGAAGCTCGTTAACGGTAACAAGGGAGAGCTAACCCCCCAGCCTAGCTGACCCTCTTGGTTTTATTGTCTATTATTGCCTGTTTTTTTAAAGTTTATGTTAAATTTGAGAAGCAAAAATAAATCAAATATCAATCGGATCATCGGGATCAAATTTTATGTATTCTGCTCCTTTTGAACTTTTGAGTATATCATAACTCATCTGATTGATCCCTAAACAATGTCCTTGGGGCAGACCCAACATCAAAACATTCAGTACCAATCCTGTTTCAGCGCCAACAAGATTGGCAACTTTTTCTGTCAACGTCCTTTTTATTGGAGCTGGTCTAGGTCTTTCAATTATTGTCCGATCAATAACTGTGTCTATCTGATGATGAGAATACTTTTGTGCTAAGTAACCAAAACACAGATCTTTTCCTGCTAAGCCGGCAAGATATCCAAGCGGATCCATACCAGTAATCATTCCATCAATAAATGCTGTTTTATGTTCTTTCATGGTATCTTTCATTTCTTAAGAGCTAGTTTTTTAATCTTTCTGCTCAGAGTTTCCGCCCGAATCTTGATCTTCTTGGCAGTATCTCCCACATTCCAGTTATTATCCTGTAAAGCTTGCTCTAAGAACTGCTTCTCAAACTCAGATTCAGCCTCTTTCCAGGTCAGATCTTCATGTGGTAAAAAACGGGCAATATTGCGGGACAGCTTGGGAATCTCTTCATACAACTGCTCCATCTTCTTAGGCTGCAAAATCTCTCTATATTGATCAAGGGTGGAACGGATGGTAAAATCCACCAACTCTTCACGATAATGGGAAG
>JBDREV010000139.1:0-2802 GCA_043819375.1 Candidatus Woesearchaeota archaeon | reverse complement strand
CCATAATCATAAAATCCGGATAATCCGCCGTAGATCTCGGAGGAAGGATAGATAAAACCTTTTTTCTTGAGAAAAGTTTGAAATTGTTCTAGGGTTGCCATTTTCAGTTGGATTAGTTTTTGCTTTATTAATTTTACTTCTTCAGCCAAGCAACTTCTTCAGCAGAGAGATCAAACTGCTCCAGAATCCGATCTTGCTGTTTAGAATTACTGAAGATCACCTTAAAATATTCAAAATTGTCCAAGACCTGCTTCCGGGAAGAATGGGTTTTGGCAGCAATCTTGGCAGCAATATCTTTCTTCTGAGCATTCTTCATCTTAGCCCGCCAAAGTTTCAAGATTCTGGTAGTAGGACCATATTTGACAAAAGCAGGGTTTTTTGATGTTTTGCTGGCAGTGATTCCTGCAGTCAGAAAATTGTTGATATAGACTAAGAATCTCCAGTGCTGCTGTTTCATGATCCTCCGGTTGAAGATATCTGCTCTGCTTAACTGCTGATAAGCAGAACATAAAGCTTGCGGCTCAGTATACTCTTTAGGCAGATTCTCATCCAGCCACAAAAAAACCTCATTGATGGGGATGTTCAGATTATCCAAAGCAGAAAGTGAATTATCCACGGTAGAAGCCTTAAAGATCAAACGCATCATATTGAAGATATTTTCTGTCTTCTTCCGATCGTCTAAAGACTCCAGCCTCTTGAAATCCAGCTTCTTATCAAAGGCCAGAATCTGCAGATCAATCAAAGCTCCCCTCAGATCACCGTCAGCAATCCTGGCTAAGGAATTGATAGCTTTCTCTTCATATCCTATCTGTTCTTTTTCACAGATCTCTTTCAGTACTTGAGCGATGACTGAATAATTCAATTTTTCAAATTCTACTATCTCAACTGACTTTCTTAATGTTTTCAGGCTGTGATGATAAGCATCATTGGCAGTCAGGATCACGGGATAACTAGAGTCTTGGATCAGTTTACTTAAAGCGGTGGCACAGCCCCGATCTTTCCTGCTGACTGTATCAATCTCGTCAATCAGGATAATCTTGCTTCTGAAAAACAAAGACTGCTGTTTCATAGCTTCTCCAACAGTTGAATTCATGGCTGCTTCATTTCTTAGATCAGAAGAATTCATTTCAATGATCTCGGCATTGTTTTCCTTAGCTAAAGCATAGACAGTGCAGGTCTTGCCGCAGCCGATCGGCCCATGGACAAGAACAGCTTTCTTTTTTTGGGTCTTGTAATTAGTGACATAATTCTTCAAGATTGTAATAGCTTTTTCCTGCCCCTTAACATCAACTAATCTTTTCGGTTGATACTTTAAGACTAATGGCTGCATATCTTCTTTTTGGATTAATTGTTTAATAAATTTTGTATGTTAGAATGTATAAATCTATTTAAAGAAGTTGAAGTTAAATCAGCTTATGAAAGAGGTTAGGCTGGCTTTGAGTTATAATGATGTTCTCCTAGTGCCTAAACGGACTCCTCTCAAATCAAGGAGTGAGGCAGATACTAAGACTAAGTTTACTAAGAATGTTTTCCTAAATATCCCTTTAGTCAGTGCCAATATGGCCACCGTAACTGAACATAAGATGGCCATTGCCCTAGCCAGAGAAGGCGGTCTGGGAGTGATCCACCAGTTTAGTACAATTGAAGAGCAGGTGGAGGAGATCAAGAAAGTCAAGCGCAGTACCAGTTACATCATTGAAGATCCAATCTCTATTGATGAATCTGCCACGATTGAACAGGCTGTCAACCTGATGAAAAAAGAGAAAGTCACCAGCCTGTTGGTCAAAGACAGTGAACAATTGGTGGGGATCTTCACTTCTAAAGATTACTTATTCGAAGAAGATTGGGATAGAAAAATCAGGGAAGTAATGACTCCAGTGGAAAGAATGATCTCTGCTGAAGATGGAATCACCTTAGAAGAAGCCAAGATAATTCTCCACAAGAATAGGATAGAAAAACTGCCCATCATGAGAGATGGAAAAGTCAAGGGGCTGATCACCACTAAAGATATCAAACGTTTACAGTACTGGCCCGATGCCTGCCGCGATCAGAAAGGAAGATTAAGGGTGGGAGCAGCAGTAGGAGTAAAAGACACTTTGGAAAGGGCAGAAGCTTTAGTTTCAGCGGGAGCAGATGTACTTGTACTTGATATTGCCCATGCCCATTCTGATTATGTTATTGAAAGAATCAAACAATTAAAAGAAAAATTTAGTATTGATGTGATGGTAGGAAATATTGCCACTAAAGAAGCAGCTAAGGATCTGATTGCAGCAGGTGCTGATGGACTGAAAGTAGGCATCGGTCCTAGTCCAGTCTGCAGCACCAGAACCATCTCAGGAGCAGGAATTCCACAATTGACTGCAGTGATGGAGGTGGTAGAGATTGCCAAAGAGCATAATGTCCCCGTCTGTGCAGATGGAGGGATGAAAGTCCCTGGAGACGTTTCCAAAGCCATTGCTGCCGGAGCCAGCAGCATCTTTTCAGGAAGCTTTTTTGCTGGCACAGAAGAAGCTCCGGGGATCATCATCCTCAAAGAAGGAAAGCGTTATAAAAGATATATGGGCAGCGCTTCCTATGACAGCAACCACGAACGGAAAGAGAATTTAGAAAGCAAAAAATTCAAAGAAAATCTGGATATTTTCGTGGAAGGGGTGAGCATTCTTGTTGATTACAAAGGGCCAGTGCAGGAAGTGATCAAAGGCATTGTCAAAGGATTAAAGAGTGGTATCAGCTACTGCGGAGCAAGAAACATCCAAGAGATGCAGGAAAAAGCTGAATTTGTGAGGATAACCTCTGCCGGCT
>JBDREV010000138.1:0-2015 GCA_043819375.1 Candidatus Woesearchaeota archaeon | reverse complement strand
CCTAATTTTGAGGAATGATGTAGTGCAGAGGGTACCCATTGTTTCTTAATATCCTGAATCTGCGAAATACTTAGCCCTGAATTATGAGCTTTCTCCTGTAATTCTTTTGCATGAAGTATTTCCAGTTCCTTTTGCCATTCTTTATCTATCGGGCGTGCCTTTCTAAGAGTATCCCAAAAGAATTTAAGGAATTTAAAAATTCTTGCAGACCAGGAAGGCCATGAAAACCACGTCTTACGCCTCTTTACCGCCCAAAAGATAAATTTACTTGTGGGCTTCATATTGTCTGCAAAGGGATAGTATTGCTCAACTCGATTAAATAGATATCTAACAAAGAAAGAACCGGCAGGCAGTTCTAATGTCCCATCTTTTCTGAATGGATAAAGAAATTAATCAAAAGAGTTTAGATTGTCATATTGAGAAACATGCTCGACATAAACTGATAGGTTAGGGTCATAGTAAAACCAATGGATGAATCTTATCCTTTTTAAAAAGTCGGCTTTTCTATCCTCAGGAATATCTGTAGATAGCTTTTCTTTAAACCTTATCTGAACTTCTGTAATCATCCACTCGATATCATGATTCCCAGGGATAATAATAACTTCATTTCCTCGTGATATAAATTCCTTCAAGGCATTAAAGAATATCCAGTGACCATTCATCAGGATATTTAACTTCCAGAGGGTCTTTATGGTGCTTGTTCCAAGACCAAGCTTGTTTTCTCTCTTAGTAATTGATTCTCCTTCTATAGTTTCACCATCTGGAGTTGATGTAAACTGAAGGAAATCTACAAAGTCACCATTGATTATCAATCTATAGAAGAATCTACCTTTTTCGGCTTTTCTGGCAAGACGCTGTAGAAATCTTTGGAAGTTCAGATCAAAGAAGAAGTCTTCATTACGGGATAATCTTTTGGTTTCTGGACTCCAGCCTTCGCTTAGATGGAGATCACTAATGACTATGAGTTGATATTTTTCTCTTTCCAAGTTTTACCGCACCTGGCTTTTCTCTGTTCATCGTTAATTAAAATTTACAACAGCCCACTCCTGGTTTTTACTGCTTTCTATTTGCTCCTCAATATCATCCGACAGCTCCCTCAAAAAATCCAGCCCGCTCCTCTTTTCAATCTCATTGATGGTTGTTAAATGGCTAATGATCTTATCTTTCTTGGGTGTCTCTTGATCGAATATGAAGCTGGCTGTCTTGATGGAATCAGGTTTTTTAGTCGTCTGTATAATTATTATCTTCCAGTATCCAGATGGCACTTTGTGAGGTTCATCAGCATTAGGCAGAGGCTCCATTTCCTTCTCATACAAAGTGCCGGTAATCACGTAGACAACCTTGTATTTTTCTACCATCTTCCTTTCTTTGTCTTCAAGCACCTTCCAGGGCACTTGATTCAGGTCGGTCTTTTGAGGAGTTATATTTGAAAGATAATTTGTATCGCGCCAGTACTTCGTTCCTTTAAAGGAAGCCAATGGTGCTTGATGTCCTTTTTGCACTTTCAGAGATTTGTTGGCACTCTTGTAGTCATCAGGTTCAAGTGTTTCTCTATCATCAAGCCAGGGATCTTTTTTAAAGTCCCTATCCTTTTTTGGACTGCCACTTATTGTTTCTTCATCCAGTCGATAGGCTACCCAGTCAGCAAGCTTGGTCTCATCATTGGAAGAAAGAGCATAGATGTCTCTGATGATGAGGTCATTGGTTGCCGGAGTGCCTGTGGGGTAGCCATAGAAAAAGTGCTTGCAGTGGATTTCAGGATATATTATGTTTTCGGCATATACGTAAGGACTAAAAATACTGATTAGCAAGCTAAGTACGAAAATAACAAAGGCTTGCATGTTTGACCTCCTGTTTTTAAAGCTGTCTTTGAAATTAATCATTCCCCTGACAGGAATTTTATCAAAAAAGAGGGTGGAAGTAACAAGAAATATTTAGGGGGTTGGGCACCTGGCTTTACCTGCTATGATCACTTCACTATATACTTCTTGAGGGATGTGGACTTTGTGATAAAG
>JBDREV010000137.1:0-6258 GCA_043819375.1 Candidatus Woesearchaeota archaeon | reverse complement strand
TTTGTACTCCTCACTTTCTTTATCGACGGGGCCAGTAAATCTTCCGGTGAAGATGCCCTTGAGATCCTCTCCCAGTGAATTCTTGATCACTCCTTTCCTTTGAGGGATGAGGATGTAGAACTGTCTGTTCCTAGCTTGGTTATTCTCTATCTCTTGTGAGATCCAGGAAGAAAATTCATTGAAATGTTCCTTGTCTTCGATGGCAGATTCTCTTTTCTCCAGATTTTTTAACCACTTTGAAAGATCTATATTTAGGGATCGGGAGAGTATCTGCACTGGGTAGTCTAAGCTTCTTAACCATCCTTGATAGATCTTCAACACAGTATCTTTCTCTTCTTTAGACAAGATGAAAAAATCCAATGGTTTTATCTCCAGGATGCCGATGATCGTTCCATCTTTCAGGATCACTGTGTCATCGACTATCTCTTCAACTTCCACAAAACTGTCTGTCTTTCCGTCGAAATAGCTGCTGTTCCGGGTTGATCTCTTGAAATTGATCAGATCGACCAGTTTCTCATCAATCTTAAAGACGATCAGCAGCAGTCCGATGATCAGGAAGGGTATGGTGATCACTATCCTCAGCCAGAATTCTGGCACAGCATGATCAAGTCTGAACAGGATCATCACCACTGCCAGCAGCAGGCCGATCAGATAGATGAAATTTTTGAAACTGAATCCAAATAAGAACTCTTCAGAGTATTTAGTCAGATTTTTTGGAATCTCGTAAGTCATGACTCCACCTCTGCAGATCTGATCTGGGCCAGCACTTTGATGTTGATCACAGCTTTCAGTAAAGATAATCCGATCAGGACAATATGTAGAAGAACGCATAAGATCAAAGCTGAAGAAAGCAGCTTTAATTTTGCCGTCTCCAATTCAATGTTTCCGCTTTCTCCAGGAGCAAGAATCTGTGAAAATTTAAAGATGATCATGTTTGCCACCGGTATGAACTGTTCGATAAAGAAAACATAGACAAAGAACTTGCCATATTCCTGGGTAGGAAGTGCATAGAATAATAACAGGATTAGGGGAGAGATGGAGATCAGGAACAAGAGCAGGATATGCCTTAGATTCATCGAGACAAGATATGATTTTGCAGAAAAGATAAAAAAAGAAGATCTGGATTCAAGGAGAGAATTTCTTTCTATATCTCCGTCAAAGCCAGAGCTTGCTTGTGGAGTCAATGAATTGAATGTGAAATAATCTTCATCACTGATTGCCTTGTCTTTGATATCCAAGGAAACATCATTGGCCAGATCATTTGTTGTTAAGATGATCAAGGGAAGAGCTACAATCAGCACGCCGATGATCAGGATATTCTTGAGCTGTTTTCCGGCCTTGGATCTCTTTTCAGGAAATGCCGCACTGCTCATGTACAAATAGCCAGTGTAGACCAACACACCAGTATAAAGAGCCCAGAACAGATATTTGAAAAAAGAATAAAAATCTGCAGCCAGGAGGCTGTCAATCTCGTATTCTGTGGTGGCTGTCAGCACATCTCCGATCAGATTATCTGTCTGATCGATCATCAGCTTGTTTTCCATCAAGATGGTCGTATCTAATTCACACCTTACCTGTTTATTATAATCAAGAGAGGTTACGCTTTTACACTCTGGAGAGATGGGCATAGCTGCCCCTAGAACTAGAGGAAGCATCAAAAGTACTAATAATAAGATTATCTTTTTCATTCAGTACTTCTCCAGGTAAAATTTTGAATAGGCTTTGAACATTAAAAAGACCAGGCAGATCGAAAGCCCGAAGATCAGCAGATGGGAATATCTTCCTGGGGGATTGACAGAGATCTTTTTTATTGTTTCTTCTCCATTAATCGAGATCAGTATATTATTCTCATCGGAAATAGCCTGCAGATCTAGGAAGGCCATTCCATCTTCAACAGGAACACCATAATTTTTACCTCCATAACTTACTGAAAGATAATCCACAGAATCATTGGTTATTGAGATCTTTAAACTGATCTCTTCTCCTTCTGAATAAACTGCTTTGTCTGTAGAGGCAGAAAACTTAGTGCTCTGCTGGTAATTTATTTGACATGGTTCTGTCTTTTCTGAGAACGGCTCGATCAAGTTTATACTACATGTCTGTTGGAAATCTGTCTTAGGCAGGTCAAACAGGAAGGTTCCGTTTCCTCCTTTGAGTACATTCATATCTGAAAAAAGATTGTCTACTTCTGTTCTGGTAACTTCAAGAATATTATATGGAGCATGTTTGTAATTGATACGGGATTCATAAGCGGAATAATGGGCACTGGATTTATCTACTCGCAGATCAAAAGATTCTACAGCTGTCTTTAGATCGATCAAAGGATCTGTATGAGAATCAAAGATTGAAAGATTATAAAGAACAGGCTCTCCAAGCCGAGAGGTATATTTTGTTGTCTCCAATCCATCAGTCAATCTTTCACCATAGACTGTGACTTGGTTCGGCACTCTCTCACAACTATACTCATAGCCATATTTTTTACATCCCTTTTCTCCGGACTCACAGCAGATCCGTTCTTTTTCCCATTCCCAGCTTTCTCTGGTGACAATATTGCTCACATCAAGCTCTGCCTGAAATAAAGGGGAGTCAGAAACAGTTATGAAATCTACCAACACATTATGTCCGAATTGTATCGGAGATACTTTTTCAACTTTCCCGTCTGCTGTGATCTTAAGCTGGGTTTCATCAAGATGTCTGAATTGGGTTTTACAGTCACCATAGCGATTGGTTGGTGGGGGAGGGATACAGCTTCCGCCCTCGCCGGAATAATCTGCTCCATCCGGAGGCTGATGTACTTGATAAGAATAGATCACCTGTGCGGTTCCGCTGTTATCCACATAAGTTTGATTGTCTTCGATAAAACTTGGCATCACTGCAGCTAAGGAAACCCAGGCATCTTCCACACAGAGCATCCCTTCGCGGCAGTTTTCATTGTATGCTTCAATATCTTCAGGAACTTCAGAAAAATTAAAATTCATCAGGCTATTCCAAATCATCACAAAGTCCATTTTCTGATCGAGACGATTGCTGCCCATGGTGTAAAGCCTAAGCATCTGCTCTTTCTTTGCATCTTTGTCTATCCCGCTGACTACATCTTTCACCTCAATACAAACAGAATCGTCCAGAGTTACGTGCGTGTCTTCACTGCAGGCGTATGCTGGATCAAGTGTATCAGTAATGGCCAACGCAAATGGGAAGGAGATAAACAATAAAAAAAAGATAACCCTCATGCGCCCATGATCACTTGGATAATCGGTTTTGCTAAGATTACCAATACTAGACCCAACAAGATCATCTTCAGGCGATCGCCCATCCTCTTCTTATCTGACGGGTCTCCTGCCTGCATAAACATTATTCCTGTAATCACTAATAGCAAAACTCCGATGCCTCCAGCGATCCAGATCACGAAATCAACTATGCTCATGACCTTATCCTGAACTGCCTTTTCTGATGCCGTAGCGGTTCGGTCAGTCCCTTCTAACGGATCGTCTGTGATGGCAGCAAGAGCTATAGGCATGACCATCAACAGAAACAAAACTCCCAAAAATAATTTTCCCAAAAAATTCTTTGAATTTTTTTTGTTCATATTTTTACCTCCCATCACCTCAAAAATATTCTGGCAGGCTTCTCAGGGGTTTCTAAGCAAATAGAACAGCTTGTTGCAAAACTTTGAACCTATGGTTTTGAAAATAGTTATTGCCCACCCTATCAGATAGTATAACTCTGGATTTTATAAATCTTTTGCATGTTACTACTCATTTGTATAAAAATATAAAAAAAGAGAATGATTATCTTCTCATACTGCCGGCAATGATGCTTCCTGCAGTTAATACTGCTGCTGACAAAACTGCCCAGTTTGTCTCTAATCCTTCCCCGAAAAAGAATTTGCTGGCAGTCTTGACTACCCAGAGAATTATCCCGAAGTAGATAATGCTTAGGATCACCAATAAGACTGAAGCAGCTACAGTGGCCAAGATTGCCAATACACTATTTCTGAATGCATGTCCGAACATGTTATATCGCCAACTTCAAAGAAGTTTTCTCCCTTTTTAATACTTTTCTTTTGAAAAAGTATATAAACCTACTTTCTTTCTTTCGATTAGAGGTGATAATATGAAAAAAGTTAGTTTATTGTTGATAGGACTTCTAGTATTGAGCACTTTTGTTTTTGCTCAGCAAGGCATCCATGAGCCTGGAACTGGTATTGATAATCCTGAGATAAAGGAAGCTGGACCGGGGATGATGGATGATGACACAGAAGATGATATGCCTAAACCAATGCTTATTTCTGCACAAGTGCAAGAGCAAGAAAGAGCCAGGAACTACAGCGAACTGAAAGAGATGATGCAGGAAAGGAAACAGGAAATGATTCAGGAAATGGAAAACTGGTCAGAAGACAAACAAAAAGTTTACCAGAACCAGAATATAGTTAGAGAAGCTGTACATTCTTTTTTGGCTATGGAAAACCTCACCGATGGCATCGGTCCACGGGTAAGTGAGATCGCCAGGAATTTCAATAATTCAGTGCAGGCAACCATCAGGGCAGAAGAGAAGATCCAGATGAGAAGTGCGATTGCCAGATTCTTTGCCGGTGGCGATAAGGACGCAGCAGACGAATTAGAAAAAGAGATTGGTGAGAATCAGTTAAGAGTTCAGGAACTTAAACAGCTGAAAGAGCAATGCAACTGCAGCAGCGAAGTCAAGGCCATGTTTGGGGAACAGGTCCAGAATATGGAACAGGAACAGAACAGACTGCAGGAATTAGCCCAGAAAGAGAAAAAGAGCAAAGGATTGTTCGGCTGGCTGTGGAAATAAAGTTTAAATTATATTTTTTTTAATTTTTTTTATCAGTAAAGATAAGTTTATATAATTCTTCAATAAAATTGATTTATGACAAAAGATTATCAAGATAATAATTATGCAGCCTTTGTAGAAAATGCTGATGATGAACATACTCTGGCAGAATTGATTGACCGGCTTTGTGGTGTGGGTTATGAAGGAACATACATGGAAGGCCATCTTCCTGAAGGAAATATTGGGGGCCAGTATGAACTGATCAAAAATGGTAAAGCAACTATTATCTATGATCAGCATAACCAGACTAAAGTCTTCATCTCTGGGGGTGGATTAGAGCATTTCATTGATGCTGCTAGGAAAGAGTTATCCGATCGCTGCGGTGAGATGGAGTATGACTCTTGGTGTGCTTACGAAAGGGCTATGGAGAAAGATTAAGTCTGATCTCTTCAGCTCTATCTGGGTTATTTTTCTTGATTGATTCTAAATTCTTTCTTGCGATTGTGATACTTTCATTACACTCACAGCTACAAGGAAAGTGACTTAGAAGTACACAGTCTTCTTCTCTTTTAGAAAGATTAGTCCAGACATTAGTTGGTTTTAATTGTAGATCAGTTTTATTTTCATTGAAATTATTGCAGAAGAATTCCACACAACATTCCGGATAGCCCAGGATCAGTCCCAGATTCTTATGGTCTTCAGTCAGTTCATAATAGCTGGCTAGATAAGCCTTCTGTTCATCTTTAGAGATGTAGACAAAATACATTCCCGGTTCTGTTTCTTCAACCCTTTTGCCTTTGTTAGTGTAATCTTTGTTTTCCAATTGTACTTTGAATTTTGATTTTACTATGAACAGCTTGTTTTCCTGACAGAACCGTTCTACTTCGCATAACTCTTTTTCATAAAACCCCTGTCGGACTACCTCTTTAGCATCTTCTAATAAATAAAGAATCTCTTCTGCTTTAGAATAAGAACCGAAGATCTGTTTTAGCTTTTCAATCATCTCTCCCAGAACGGAGTGCCCTTGTATTCAATAACTTTTTGTTCAATTATGTGTTTTAAGGCGGAAGCGTCATAAACAGAATTCATCCTAATTCCAAAAGATCTGGCAATCTGGTGATCAAGCAGTTGATATCTTTTCTCACATTTTTCTCTGGGACCATCACAATTAACACATAAATCATCCAGAGTATCTACAATTATCACTTTATCAGTAAAACTTGGCTCAGTCAAGGCACCTAGCTTACCTATCTGGGCATAGCATTCATATACATGAGTTAAATGATGCCCCCTTAATTTATTAACCATTCTAATATGTAGTTTACAGCATATTTATAATTTTTTCTAAGAACAACTAATCTTCTTCCTCACCAATCCTGTAAAGATCTCAAAAGCTTTCTTTCCCTGCTCCATCAACTTAGTTACAAAACCAAACGCCACATCATGCAGACCATTCTTAGCGGG
>JBDREV010000136.1:0-13315 GCA_043819375.1 Candidatus Woesearchaeota archaeon | reverse complement strand
TCCTTGGTCTGTCCATCTCTTTTGCCATCTCCTTTCTAGCTTATGCCACTCAACCATGTTTTTTGGGAAATTAATTCATTATTTAAAGGTTACTGCCTCACTTGGGAGGTATTTTTTTTAGCTTTAAAAAGCATAATTTTTTATAGTCCTTTTACTTTATTAATTAAAAAAGAGGTCAGTTGATGCCTAAGAAAAAATTACCAAAAAAATCAGAACTCAAAAAAAAGTTAAAACAGTTTTTAGAAGGTTCTTTGATTATACTTGCGGGATTTATCTCCAAGATCAATCCAGTTGAGTGGATCAAGAGTATCATCCATCTCAAGAAAAATATCAGAAGATATTTAGTTTTTTTAGTGTTGTTGATTGCCGGAATTGTAGTTTTCACTTTAGGACTTGCTGCTTATATCAAATATATTTTTCCTATTCTTAAAAACGGCCTGAGCGAGATGCTGATTGGAATAATTCTGATCTTAATCTCGTTTATAGTCTATAAGATAAAAAGGAGGTAATTTCGATGAGTGTAAAGAAAAAAGCAAAAAAAATTGTAAGTAAAGGAAAAAAAGCCATTAAGAAAGCGATGAAGACAGAGACTGCTAAGGAGATTGTCAGAAGAGAGAAACTGCTGGCTGCGGACTTGTTGGTAAAAGCTGCTCAGAAGCTGAGGAAAGAGGCACAAAAGAAGAGGTAATTTTTTATGGTGGCGATGCTGCCATTTTTATCTTATTACACTAAGAAAAGTGTGATCAAGAATAGGAAATAGAGGAATAAGAAGATCAAGCCTTCCTTCTTGCTGATTACCCATCCACTTCTGAGAAACAAGATCAGCAACATACCCATCAGAATAAAGACAGGTACAGTGAATCCTATTGTCAGTCCGATCACTTGCAGAGGAGAGATCATCGCAGCAATGCCTAAGATCAGAAAGGTGTTGGTGATACATGAACCCAGAGAATTTCCCAGGATGATGTTGCCGAATCCCTTGCTTGCTGCTGCTATTGCGACGCTCAATTCAGGCATAGTTGTGCCGATGGCCATGATTATTCCAACCACAGTCAAGGGAACCTCCCAAAAAGTAGCCAAGGATATCGCCCCTTCAACGATGAACTTAGCTCCCAGATAGATCGCCAGACCGCTGACCACCATGATCAGCACATTTTTAAGGATGCCGAACTCAAGTTTTCTTTTGGCTTTCTTTTTGCTGATTTTGTTGGAAGTGTTATTAGAAAAGATCTTGTTTCTTATTGTGATGATGTACTGGAATCTGAAAAAATAGAGGATGAACTCTTTAAAATGATATTTTCCTCTCATCTCGGGCCGAGTCTCCAATAAGAAGACAATATATGCTAGGTAAAGCAGCAGGAAGAATCCGCCCTCAATTCTGGAGATGACACCATCAATAATAAAGACCAGCAGCAGGGCTGCCGAGAAGATCACTATGTATCCATCTCTGACTACCATTTCTTTCTTAGTCTTTAGTATTGTGATCAAAGAAGCGATGCCGGCAATCAGGCTGATATTAGCGATATTCGCTCCGACAATATTGCCCATGATCAGACCGCTTTCCTTTTTTAAGGAGGCAAAGATCGCTGCAACAAGCTCAGGGAGAGATGTTCCCAATGCTACAAGAGTGAGGCCGATCACGAACTCTGATATCCCCATCCTCTCAGCTATAGAAGCAGCTGATCTGATGAACATTCCTGAACCCTTGACTAATAATAACAATCCTACAAAGAACAAGATAATCTCAACTGAATTCATATTATAATCTCCAGATCAGGAAGCCGATGTAAGTTAGATAACATAGCATCAGGATTGCCCCTTCATATCTTTTTACTTTCATATCCATGGTCGCAAACAATAAGAAAAGCAAGGTGATCCCCACCATGATCATCCCATCAAAGAACAATAGGCCTGGATTGACAACTATCGGCTTTACCAATCCTACAATCCCCAGAACAAACAGGATATTGAAGATATTGCTGCCTACCAAGTTACCTATTGCAATGCTGGTCTCCTTTTTCCAAGCCGCCACAACTGATGTGAACAGTTCAGGGAGGCTGGTTCCAATGGCAACAATAGTCACTCCGATGAATGCCTCACTGATCCCAAATCCGCGGGCGAGGTCAGAAGCAGCCCCCACAAAAACTTTCCCTCCGATGAACAGCATAGATATTCCTGCAGTGATGTAGGCAGTATTCTTCCAGAGCGGGTTTATATGTTTATATTCGTCTTTGAACTCCTTCAAGACAGCCTTCCGATGGTCCTTGATCGACTTATAGACATAGACAATAAAGATAAGCAGCACGGTCAGGAAAATGAGTGCGTCAATCCTGCCGATAGAATAGCTGGCTCCATTGAACAAGTAAAGATTGTTGGCCAAGAGCATGAACAAGAAGGTAGAGACTATCATAAATGGAAATTCATACATCAGGCTTTCTGATTTGATCGCCAGGGGAAAGATCAGGGCGCTCAATCCTAAAACCAGTCCGATATTAGCAATATTGCTGCCGATGATATTTCCGATGGAGATATCCACATTGCCGGTCAATACCGCAAAAAAACTGACTACAAACTCTGGAAGCGAGGTACCGAAAGAAACCAAAGTCAAACCTATCATGATGGGAGACACTTTTAGATAACGGGCCAGATCGGTGGCCCCGTTCACTAAAAAGTCTGCACCTTTAGTCAATACATATAAACTGACCAGAAAAATCAGAATCGGGATGATTATATCTAACACCATTCACAATACAAAAATAAGAGGGTATTTAAAACTTTTTGAAATCCATTTCAAGAAGTTTGATAATACAAGTTCATCAAAACAATTGAAAATTGCAAAGAAATTTTCAGGGTTCAAAAAATCTTTGATTTTTTAGAACTTTTTGAACTCAGCAGCCAGATCGATCAGCTCCACATGGCCTAAGAATAGGGCTCGGCAGCAGTATCTTTCCAATCCCAGCTGGTCCATCACTTTCTTCTTGTCTTCTCCTTTCTCCAGCTTCTCCAGGTATTGCTCCCAGAGATGACCTACTGGTTTTCCACAACTGAAACAACGGATTGGTATGATCATTTTTTGTTCACCTGTATGATTTCTGCCTTTTGGCACGAGCTTTTGATATTCCTGGTTTGCAGGCCTCTTTTCTTCTCACATCTGCTACCAGCAATAATCGGTCATAATCTTCAAAAGTCTTTTTCAGCTTTTTATCATATTCAACTAAAGCCCTGGCAATCGCCAATCGAATCGCATCTGCCTGACCGTTGGCTCCGCCACCGGCAACACTGATCTGCAGATCGACTTTGCTGGCCAGATCCCCAACCAACACTAACGGCTCCTGCACTCTTAATCTTAAGACCCCATTACCATAATTTTCTAGAAACTTACCATTAATTTTTACTTTGCCGCTACCATCTTTTAATGCAGCTCTGGCTACTGCCCTTTTCCTGGTTCCGCTGACCTGGATGATTCCTTTCATTTTTTACCTCTGAGCCAATTGCTGACTGCTCCGATTGTAGTATATTTTAAAGTAGGCAATTTATTGGCATTAGCCTTCTCGATGGTTTTCATCTGTTCTTTGAACTCTTCAGGAACAGCAATATGACACATCACTCTTCTGTAGGCTTCTTTTCCTCTAGCAGTTTTGAAAGGCAGCATTCCTCTTACTGTCCTTCTCACAAAGCGGTCAGATAATTTAGAGAACTTAGCGCTTTTCAGAGGATATCCCTTTCTGTCTCTTTTTTCCTTTTCGTGAGCAAAGATTTTTTGTTTTTCTCCACTGACAATGATCTTTTCACAATTGACGATCTTGACTTCTTCTCCTGACAAGGCAGCTTTAGCTGCTTCTGTACAGACCCTTCCTAAGATCAGTCCTTCACCATTGATTATTTTCATTTTTTAACCTAAGATCCTGACTTTCTTGCCTTGAGGATTCTTTTCAACTAGTTCTTTGATGCTCATCACTTTGCCGACTTTAGCAATCTTCTCTTCAGCTGTCTTGGAAAAACTGAAAGCAGCCACTTCTACTTTTTTCTTCAGTTCACCTTGATTAAGCACTTTTCCCGGAATGAGTATAGTCTCTCCTTCCCGTGCATATTTTTCAATCTTATAGATATTGACAGTTCTTCTCTGGCGTGAAGGTTTGCTCAGATCCTTAGCCAGCCTGCCCCAGAGCTTGACTCCGCTGTCTGCAGATTTCTTTTCCAATTCTTCAATCAGCAGTTTCAGCTGATAGTTTGTTGGGCCTGTTCTTTTTACCATGATATACCTATAATAATTTTTCGAATTCCTCTAATTTTTCTAAAAATATCTCTGCGCTCTTTTCTAGCATCTCATTACCGCTGAGCTGTCCCCAGCTTTCTACATTGAAGACGAAATCTTTGTCGCTGAAATTCACTTCCACCCCATTCACTTCACAGAGCTCTTCACAAGCTCCATTCCATTTGTTGATATCTTTAATCTTGAGATTGCCTGCTTTGGCTTCTACGGCATCATGTTTAGAGAATGCCTCCAGATTGCTTTTGGCAGTGGTCTTGAGTTCAGGCCAGCCGAAATACCAAGCTATTCCTGGGCTCCATTTAGCATGTTCTTTCCCCTTTCCTAAGATAGCAGTCATTTGCATCTCAATCTTTTGCTTGGCCAACAGCTTAGCTACAGGCATAGCATAGACAAATTTGCATTTTGGATCCATGCTTTCTGCTTCAGTAGCATAGATATAGCCTTTCTTGGCTCCTTTTAGCACCAGTTTTAGTTCACATCTGGCGCAGCCTTCTCCACCACATTTACATTTGTCCTTTAATTCATAACTTTTCAAGTCAGTCTTGATCGGGCATAATCCTAACCTCAGGGCCAGCATCTCATCATAGAGGGCAGAGCTGTTCTCTTTTACCTCTACATCTTCCACCGCCAGAGTAGGAACTTCTTCGATGATCATCCTGCGGATAGTATTGGAAAAACTCTCTTCCGAATCTTTAAGTACAAAACTGAGGCGATTGCTCTTCTTGTCAAAATCCAATTTTTCTAGTTTCATTTTGTATTCAAAATGATGCCGGTTTCCCGAGCATCATACTCTTCTTCCCCTCCTTCCGCCTTTAGCCCTACATCCATTGTGGGGTTCGGGAGTTACTTCCTCAATCTTACCAATTCTGATTCCGATTCTGGATAAGGCACGGATGGCTGCCTGCGCTCCAGGACCTGGGCTTTTCGGGCCGTTATGTCCTCCTGGGGCTCTTACTTTGATATATAATCCTGTAATTCCTTTTTCTTTGATGATTTCAGCGACTTTCTTTGCCGCTCCCATCGCTGCAGTTGGGCTGCTTTCCAACCGATCTGCTTTGACAACCTGGCCCCCACTTGACCTGGCCAACGTCTCTGTTCCGGTGATGTCTGTTACAGTGATGATTGTATTGTTATAACTAGAGAAGATATGAGCAATACCCCAGCGGGTCTTTCCATCATATGCTGTACTGTGATAATTATTTGTCGGTCTTCCCATCTTTTGAAGGTTCCTCATCTTTCTTCTTCTTTGCTGGTTTTTTCCTGATCTCTTCTGCCTCTTCCTTGATTCCTTGGGTGAGGTTGATCCGTTCAGGGTGATCTTCCTTGCTTAATGTTGAAGAAGGATCAAATCTTAATTGTGCCTCTTCTTCTTTGGAAACTAAGTATGAAGGAAAGGTGATCTTCTTGTCACCAACCATGATCTGCCGGTGGACAATGAATTGCCTGGCCTGTTTCATAGTCCTGGCCAATCCCTTTCTGAACACTAGGCTTTGCAGCCTTCTTTCCATGATATCTTTAGTAGTTAGGCTGAGGACATCATCCAATTTGGCACCTTCAGGAATCAGAGCCAATTTTTGCAGCTTGTCCATCATCTGTTTCTTTTCTTTCTCTCCCTGAGCAGTTTTTACTGCAATAAGTTTTCTAGCGAAATTTTTATATTTCTTCAGCTGGGAAGTCATCTTCCAGATCTCTTTTTTATTCTTGAGACCATATTCTTTAACCTCTTTCTTTTCAGCTTCGAGGTTCGGCCCGATCCACATATGTCTCGGTGTCGAATACTTTTTCCTTAATTTTTTAGGATCTCCCATTTTGGATTATTTATTTGCCGGTTTTGGCAGCTTTTCTCTTGGATACACCCACTACCTTACCTTTGCTTCTTCTGAAGTTGGATTTTGTCCTCTGGCCTCTGACTGGAAGATTACGGGAATGTCTCACTCCTCGGTAGGATTTGATCTTCTTCATCATCTTGATAGTATTATCTTTGACGAAATCAAGAGTTCCAGTAATTATATGCAGATCTTCTCCAGTCTCATAATCTTTTCTTCGATTATACATCCACTTAGGGATGCTGCTTTCTTTTGTTTTCATCAAGATGTTGTCCAGTTTCTTGACTTCATCTTCTCTCAGATCTCCTGTTTTCTTCTGTTTGTTTATTCCAGAGATATGGCAGGCTGCACTGGCCAGATTGAATCCGACCCCTTTGATCTTCATCAAGGCGATTTTGATAGGTTTATCCCCAGGCAGGTCTACTTGAGCAATCCTGACAATATGTCTAAAAGTACTGGGGGCTTTGTTGCCCGTATCCTTTGAATCTTTATTTTCAACCATTTTTTATTGGATAAGACTAAGAATTGTTATTCTTAGTCCTGCGCTGGAAGACCAGCTTGCGCGTTAAACTCGGACTTTGATGTTCTAAACTAGGACTCTTTTATAAATATTTTGGTTTGCCAACAGAGAAATAATTAAATATGCTCAAACTTCAATAAAAATATGGCTTATCTAGTTGCAGTTGCGGGGATCAGCGGCAGTGGCAAAGGAACCTTTGCTGAGATGGCAGAACAACATCTTTCTTTGTGGGGGCTTGAGACTTACACTTTCTCTACGGATGATTGTTATCGAGATTTAAGTTACCTCTCTCAGGAAGAGCGTGATCAGCTTTGTTTCAATCCCCAAAAAAACTTTGATCACCCCGATCTGATCAATTTTGAGAAGTTAAGGACTTTTGTGTCTAACCTTAAACAAGGAAAATCTTTTGAATATCCTCTTTATGATTTTTCTACGCATTCACCAGACCATAATCAGAAGAAGACTGTGCCCGCTACTTTAGATATAGCTATTATTGAGGGGATTTATGCTCTTCATGATCAAGAGACTAATCAATTATATGACTGTAAGATTTTTGTGGATACAGATCCAACTCTAGCTGCTTTACGTAGAATCAGGAGGGATGTTACAGAAAGAGGAAGGAACATAGACCATATCATCGATCAGATCAGCAAGACAGTTGTACCTATGCAGAAAAGATATGTTTTCCCTACTAAGATGTATGCTAATGAAGTGATCAACTGGAGAGTTGATGAGACCAAAGATCCAGAGACTATCAAAAAAGAATTGACTGATCTGGCCCGTCAAAGAGCTTTGTTTATTTATGAACAAGTAAAAGGTGAGATTAACCCCAGATTAGAACTTGATACAGTCAAGATTCCTGGGATTGATTAGGCTTACTTTCCTTTTCTCGATTCTGAAGATTTCTTTTCCATTTGATCAGAGTATAATTGACAGGGTTCTTAATCTTCTGACATAAACTATCCTCACATTTTGCACCCATATCTTTGTAATAGCCGTCATTATCGCAGTTGGGAGGAAGTTTCTCTCCTGGTTTGAAATAACGCAGCTGACTGGTGATATAATTCTCTCTCAGCGGCTCAGGGTTTTTCTCTTTGTTCCATTTGAGGAGATATTTCGTGATCTCTTTCTTGTCCCAGCCGATCTTTCCTAGAAAGTTCATCAAACAGAACACTGCTCTTTTTCTTCCATCAGTGATGCCGTTGAGGATCAGTTTGATGCACGGGGGGAAATATTCTTCTCTGATCGCCCCTTCGATCTGGATCTCTTCACCTTTGAACTCTCTTTCTTCCGGCTGTTCTCCTTTCACTTCAAAATCAAGGGCTTGCAGCAGTAGTTTTCCCGCGCTCTCCTGTACTTCACGGTCAAGAAATTTTACCTTACTGACTTTGACTGTGGATGGTTCGGCCATAGGTTTTTCGAACTTTAAGACCTGGTTTGGGTCAACCATAATTGAGACTAGATCGCTCTTTTCATGCAGGCTGTACGGGGCCCGATAGAGGTGCCTGGGACTGATCAAGATTGTATCTATACCCAAAAAAGGTTCCACATTAAGCTTAGCGACTTTATCTCCGAACTCATTTTTTTCGTATCTGATGATCTCCTTGTCAAAGCCGGTCTTCTCTTTGATGCTAGCTAAATTGCCCTGTTCAAATTCCAGAATCCTTTTGCCCAGCTCTTCTTTGATGTTCTCTTTGACATAGAAAGCAATCTTTTTAGGAGCTTCGGGGAATAAGGTCCTTGTTTCTGCTTCTCTGATCTTGGGAGGAAAGGATTCAAAAGGAACACCGATATGAAATCCTTTGTTGCCGGAAAATTTGCAGGAGATAGCAGTTACACCAGTATATTGAAGAAACTTGATGATCAGATCCGTACAGATCTTGCTGTAATCAATCAGCTTACAGTCAATATCTAAGACCAGGTCCCAGCCAATACGCAACTCTCCCATCTCTTTTCTGGTCATCTCACTGCTGAGCTGGAGAGGATTCTTCCAGCGCTCTTCACTGCAGTGGAAGCTGGTAACTCCTTTGACTGCCAGTTCGATCACTTCTCCGGGATAGTTGAGGATATCCGGCCTTTTGCCGAAACTTTCAGCATATCTGACCCCTACTTCCTTGTCCCGGCAGTGCTCGATCATGGCCTCCTGGACATCTTTCCTTTTGTAGTGCTTGAGAATGATACTTTTATCCATCTGTTGTAGGAATGTTTTAGGTTTATATTCTTTTTTGTTGTAGTTACTCATCTTTTTGTAAATTATATATAGTAAATATTTTTATATCTGTTTAGTTATCTCTGCATGGGTGACCTGATGGACGCTTCTGAAACAGATTTTAGTGAACTGAGAGAGATAATTGATGAACTGAACCAGTTAGATAATAATCCGGATTATTTTTTGAAAAAGAATGACCACACCTTGAACCGTAGGCAGAACGGCCAACGTCCCTGGGGAGAGGCAGTCAAAGAGCATGGCTCTCTTGATTTTATGCTGCTTAGGAACAAGACTGAAAGATTGGCTGAATATTGTTTTTCTGGCTGTCATCTGCAGATGCGTAATTATCATTTTATTAGGGAAGGAGAGAACCCCGTGTTGCTGGAGACTGCGGTGAAGGAAAAACCTTTGGAGTGCCGGGTTGACTTTTCTCTTCCGGAAGAGGGCCATCATCCCGGTATCTCGGGTGTATCCTTGTTCGTTGAGGAATTCTCCCGCTATCTCGGTCTGGATCTAGGGTTTGATCAAGGTGATCTGGTCAAGATGGCCTGTCAGAAGATACCTGATTTTTTGAGCAGAGAGCAGGGATATAGTTTTGCCTCGTTTGAATTTAATAAAAGCAGATATTCTTTTTCTTTAAGGAAAATCCCCTTTACTTTTGATCTTTCCTGCAGGGAATATCTCAATAAGGACTTTTTTAAATTCAATCTGGCCAAATCAAGTCCGGATGCGTCTTGGTTTGTGTTTGAGCGGTATCCAAGTATTGATAAGATCCGAATAGAAGGGACGATTCCTTACCAGGTTGCTGGTCCTGATGGAGTGGTTGATGATATCGGCCAGAATCTCAGTCTGCTGGAGAACTATCTAGATTTTGTTGATAATGGGGTGTTGGCTTAGTGTTAGTCGTCGTCTGGACCAAGTCTTGACCAAAAAACTTAAATTGACTTGGAGTTTCTTCCGCTTATGGAAAACTGTATCTTCTGTAAGATCGCCAAAAAGGAGATTCCTGCACAGGTTGTTTACGAAGACGATGCTTTTTTGGCTTTTCTGGATATCCAGCCGCGGAATCCTGGCCATACTCTGGTGATCCCCAAAAAACATTATCGCTGGGTCTGGGATATCCAGGAGGAATATTCTGTTGTGGTCAACAAGATTGCCAATGCTTTGAAGAAAGCTTTTCAGACGGAACTGGTGATCTCTTTTGTTTTAGGGGAAGAGGTTCCTCATGCCCACATTCATTTAGTACCTAGGTTCCCGGATGATGGTCACGGAGCTTTGATTGATCTGAGTAAGATCAAGAAGTTTTCTAAAGAGGAATTGGAAGAGATTACTGAAAAAATCAAAACATTTTTATAAAAATCGCTTAATTTAATCTTTTGAATGGCGGCGGTGTAGCTTAACCTGGTAGCGAGAAAGCATAAGCTTGCGCTGGGAAATTATAGCGCCACACGATAATCAAGGGCGAGGCTCATAAGAGTTGAGCGATGAGAACTTCGGTTCGATGAATAACTCTTCGTAACTGGGTTACGTGGAGGTTGCGTGTTCAAATCACGCCACCGCCATTTTATTAACTAAAAAAAGAGGCCACACAAAACTTCTATAATCTAATCTTCGGTCGATTGACACGAAAATCAGTTAAGAAGTTTTGTACAACGACCTCTTTTTTCAATAATCTCCAAGCTTTTGAATGTATATTAGGCTTGGAGGTGATAAATATGATTAATAAAGAGTTTGCATTATTATATGGTGTGATGTTGGGGGATGGATGTTTATCCTCTTGTGGTAAAGGTAACTTTGTGGTTATAACTTGCGATTTAAGTTCAGATCAAGATTTCTTTACTCTGTTAATTCCCATAATTGAAAAATTGAGAGGAAAGAAAATAAAAGTTAATAAACGGCAGGATTATGGAAAAATCGAAATAAATTTTTCCGACAAATCACTTTTCAACAAATTCAAAGAAGCTGGTTTTCCAGTTGGGAAAAAAGGTACTGGGTTAAGAGTGCCCCCCAATTTATTAAATAACATGAAGGAAATAATATCTGGCTATTTTGCCACAGACGGTTCTTTTGTAATCACTAGTAATAACGGAACAATGTATCCTAGAATTGAATTTTCCAGCATTTCCAAACTTTTGTTAGAACAAGTAAAGGAATACCTCGATTCTCTTGGAATTTCGGGGAAAGTTTATTTATCCAAGAAATACAAAAACGGATGGTGTAATTTATACAGATTGCAGATAAATGGAAAGAAAAAACTAATCTTGTTTCGCAAAGAGATTGGATTTGTGAATCCAAAACATGAAGATAGGTTCAAGAAATTCTACGACAATTTTATAAATTCGTGTTAAATTTAGTTAAATACGCCAGCGTGGCACAACCTGGTAATGCGCAAGCCTGGAAAAAATTCCCTTGAGAGCTTGTTTCCGCAAGGATTTCCCAGTTCAAATCTGGGCGCTGGCGTTTTATTAGTATCTCAACGCCACAGGGCTACAAAGTGACTACGGCGTTTAAATAGTCATGTTATACTATTACATTTTTGTTATAATTCTTATAAAGAGTAATCCCCTAAAAGTTTCTATTGGCAGTAGACAAAAGTTTCTATTCACTTTTAATAAGATGATTACATTTTGGACAGAGCTATCTTGCTCCAAGATTTGTTGATAGTATCTGCTTCTTTCTCAAGTAACGAGATAAAACGTATCAAAACATTATTAAATGATCTGTTTTCTTTTCATCTTATGAGGGGTAGAAATTTAGATTATCTTTTTGTATTAAAAGCATTAGAAGAAATTCCTTTCAGTGTAGGTAAAAAACTGCTGATAGATTTCTTACGGGGAAAAGAGACTAATGAATCGATCAAAAGGAATAAGCTTCATCTCAAAGAGAATTTTGGAAGCATGGCTTATGGGGAAGATGAACTAACGAATCTCATCGACAATCTTCTGCTGAATGATCTGATCAGGATGGCTTCTGTAAAAAGCAACAAGTTCTGGAAAGTGATGGAATTGACCGCTAAAGGAAGAAAGGAGATTGATGATCCAGAGTTATACAAAAAGAAATTATCCTTCAATTTCAAAGAGACCGAGACAGTGATCACAGCAGGAGACAGAAAACTATTTGATTCTCTAGGGGAAGTTCTGGCCAGATTTAATGATCCGCAGAAGAAAGCGATCACCAGCAACAAGAAACATATTCTTTGCTTGGCGGGAGCAGGTTCAGGAAAAACAACTGTGCTCACCCAACGGGTAGAATTTTTAGTAAAATACAGATCAGTTGATCCTCGGCGGATACTAGCGATAACCTTTACTCGGAAAGCAAGACAAGAGATGATGAAGCGGTTGGATCATCTTGATTCAGTAAGGATTGAGACATTCAATTCTTTCTGTGAGAAGATTCTCAAACAGCATAATGATCTTCTTTATGATCAGCAAGTAGAGGTCATCAGTTATCGAGATAAGATTAATATTATCAACCGGGCACTATCTAAATTAAACCTAACTATTGAACAAGCGATCAGCATCTATTTCAGTTATGCACAAAGAAGAGGAAAGACTGACGAACAGCTGGCAAATATCTTCATGAATGATTGTTTTTTTATCCGAGATTATTTTAAATTTAAGAACAAGCCACTGGATCAGGCTTCTTTTGAAGACCCAGAACATCAAAAAAGTGCAAAGATGGTCTTTGGTGTCTGTAGTTATATCGAAGCGTATCTGAAAAAACATGGCTTGAGGGATTTTGCAGATCAACTGATTGATACAATCTTCCTTTTCGAAAAGAATAAAGGACTAATGCCTTGTTTTGATCATATCTTAGTTGATGAATACCAGGACGTAAATTCAACCCAGATCAAGCTGATCGATCTTCTTGCTCCGGATAATCTATTCTGTGTGGGTGATCCTCGGCAGTCCATCTTTGGCTGGAGAGGCTCTGATATCAAATATATCTTAAACTTTGAAGAGAATTATCCTAGCAGTGAGATAATCACCTTGACTAAGAATTACCGCTCAACAAAACATCTTGTGGGGCTGATCAATAATTCTATCAAGAATATGGGCTTAGCGGATCTGGACTCATCTCTAGAAGGAGAGAAGGATATTAACCTCTTGAAATTTGATTCAGAAGATGCAGAGTTTGAATTTGTGATTCAAAAGATAATTGCATCAGAACTCCATCGAAATGAGATTTTTGTATTGGCCAGGACTAATCGACAATTGCATGAGCTTTCACAGCTGATGAAGTTACGTGGAATAAAACATGTTGTCAGAAGTGATGAACTGAGACGAAGTGTTATAGCCGGAGAGGATGATGTAACCTTGGCCACGATCCATGCGATTAAGGGCTTGGAAGCAGAACTAGTTTTTGTGCTAGGATGTAATGGACTTAATTTTCCTTGTAAAGGAAGTGAACATCCCGTAGTGGATCTGGTCAAATTAGATGAGTATGATAAAGAAGAAGAGGAGAGGAGATTATTCTATGTGGCGATG
>JBDREV010000135.1:0-12076 GCA_043819375.1 Candidatus Woesearchaeota archaeon | reverse complement strand
CTCCTTTGTTCTTGAACCAGCGTTTCAGCACGATGTTGATCACGTTCTGGTTAGTCAAGCCATCTTTTAGATTATATCTGGTTTCATTGCTTCTTCCAATTCCTTTGCTGAGATCTTCGACTAAAGAAGTGTAGATCTGATCTTTTCTACTCACTGTCAAACTTAATTGGACCGGAGGAAATGAATCAATGGTTGGTTGAGTCAAGTGTGCAGTATACGCCTCAGCTTTTTCCTGTGGATTGAATACAGCCAAAGAGGGCTTAACAGCAACCAAAGCTTTCTTTTCCTTCATCGCTACAACAGGTTGATTATGCTTTCCAATTGTATTATTATTAAAAGAAGCAACACCAACATAAGCCATCGTAGCCATTCCAGCAGCTAAAGCCACCTGAGCAACTTTCCTGCCCCATCCGCCAAAAAATCCAGATTTGGTTTCTTTCTTGAATTCTTGTTCAGCCCTGATCTCCAAAGTGATATCTTCTTCTTTGCCACCAATATTTCCACTGGCAGTAGAGACAGATAGATGCTGGTTAGAAGTGATTGTAGTTCTAGGTGCTGCATCGTTTAATGATTGCTCAATCAACTGATCAATCTTCTCCTGGGCTAATTTTACTGACTGACTTCCTGTTTTATCCAGGCTGCGCATGATGCTCTCTTCAGTAAAACCGTTACTTCTCTTTTCATTCATCTTCTTCAAAGTATCCAAACTTCTGGTTACACTTTCAGAAGTTGTCTCAAACAAATTACATACATGACGAGGCGCACCTTCAATACGACTGTCTTGAGGTGTATCTTCCATTCCTGCCCGGCCATTTCTTACAAAGATATCCATACTCCTAGTACACAGACTAGGCTCATTTGGATCAAATTCCTCATGAGCTTCTGAAACCTGATCCATCATCTCACTTAAAGGAATGATTTGGTTTGCTTTTTTCTCATGTTCGGAATCTAAAGCTGCTAAAAAAGCATTGGTCAATTCCGGACTGGCTGAACCATCAAATTGGGGTTCAACAACAGGAACAGCTTCTTTGACAAGACCAACTCCTTCCAACATAGGTCTATTCCCTCTGCTGGCTAAAGAAGGCAACTCATTCATATCGATGACGGGTGTCTCTTCATCATCAAACTCTTCAACGTTAGGTGCTCCTACACCCAATAGAGTTCTTTCTGTTTCTGGATACAGGGGTACGATTGGTCCAGTTTGTCCTACACCAAGAAGAGTCTTGTTTTCTGGTTCAGACCACAAAGAAAGCTGACCTGGCATTGCCGTGTAATGGCCATTGCCGTTTGATTTGCCATTACCTTTAACATAAACTACTGGTGATTCGTTAAAACCTGGCAAAGTAGCCTGTTTCATCCTACGAATCTGCCCAAAAGGTAATGATTCAGCGTATTCAGGCAGCAATCTTGGCTCTTCCCTAACCGGAAAAAATCTTTCTTCCATTTTGTTTTCCTCCACCATATTTCATGGTTTTAATTGTATTTAAATTTATCGCCTTCAGGAGACAATTTTAGACTCAACAATAGGGCTTCTCTGCACTGGTTCATAACTTAAGGTTGAAACTGGTTCCAACTTTTTTTCAGCTTCTTCTACACTTATTCCAAAAGAAGCAAAGATATCTTTTAGATCCATCTCAAACCCAGGCTTAAGATGATAAGTAACATTACTAGTCACATCTCTGACTTCCCCTCGGCCATACAAAGTTTCAATCGGCAGACGGACATATTGTCCCTCTCCAGGCAGTTCCATCACTTCAATCTTACGGATCTCTACCAGATGGATAGGTGTTTTTCTCTCAGTGGTGTTGATGATATAAACACTCTGCAAGGCAGCAGTGGGTTTGCTTTCGCTGGCATAAGGCAGATATTCTACCTGTTTATTTTCAAAATCTACCTTGATTGTCTCTCCTTTAATCACTTGCAGGATGATATTAACCTCAGTATCCTTAATATCCTTTAACAATTCGTTAGCTGTATCTGGATCACTGACTTTCCTGACTAGTTTAGCTATCAGCATACCAGCATAATCATAAGCTTGTTTAGCCTGGCCACAGAGTGCTACCTGGCGCAGGATATTAAGCGGATTGACTTTTGCAAACAGCTCTTCGTGAAGTGAATCGTAACGATTCAACAAGTTGTTCAGATCTTCTCTGAACTCTTCAGGATTTCCCTGCCGCCCTAACTTGTTACCAGCCAGTTCCGTCTTGAAGTTAGATAAATGACAGACCATGCTGATCGCTGCATTCTCCAAACTTATCCTTTTTTCATCCATCAATTGCTCTAGATTCTTCTTCTTCAGAAGGAAAAGTGCTCCATCCACCAGTTCAAAATAGCCTTCCCGCAAAGCACTGGAAAGCAGCCCCAAATTTACGGACTGACCTGGATGATAATCACAGACCATCTGCTCCAGAGCTTGCCTGAATTCTGGTTCATTTTGAGGATCTTTCAAGTTTCTTGTTGTTGATTGATCAATCTTTCTTAACCTGGCCCCAATCTCTTGAAGAGTCTTGATCTGGGATTCGTAAACGGGATTAAAGCTTTGTACCGCATAATCCAGTTCTTCAGCATAAGTTAAGCATAGTCTCTCTAAAAATCCCCATTTGTAAGCTTTCATCATCTGCTTCTCAAATTGAGGAAGATCAATAGTTCTTGATTCAAGATATTTCAAGACAATCTTTTCTAAAGGCTTTTCCAAAGCAGCCCTAATCTCAGAATAGTAATCAAGTTCATCGTCTGACAAATTATTGATCTCAAGGATTCGTGGATCATGCACCTGTTCAGAATATATCTCTTGAAAATGAGGATTTTCTTTTCTAGCCACATAAGATTCCAAAGCTCGGTTCAGGAATTTAGCTAAATCTTTTTCTTTTCCCGGCAGATTATCATAAAGAGTACTGGTTACTTTTTTATTTAGACATTCCAATTGCTCTTGCAACGAACTATATAACTTCTCATTATAAGCCCGATCAAAAGCCTTAAAATCAAAAAAATCTCCGGGAAGATAATCCTGAACCTTCCGGGTCATTGAAGATAAGATCAGATTCCGATCCTGTTTCTCCAAGCGGAGATATTCTCTTAAATTTTTATTATTCTTGAATTGATCAACCCGTTCAGAAAAATCATTAACTACACTTAGGACTGCCTCTAGTTCAACAGTATTACTTTTAGCTCTTCCTTCGGTATTTTTCATTTTTACATTCTACAAAGCATATACTGCATTATAAACTTTGTGGTATAACTATATCAGCTCGATGTCTAATTACTAATAAGTTGAGGAAGTTAATTAAATTTGTTAGCTGAAATTTTACTTATGTATGATTATTTTGGATTATTGATATACAATAGTAAACAATTATAACTTAATTTAATCTATTAACCATCTTTCCGGCAGTTAATTTGTAGTTTAATTTTCTTCAGATCGTTAATCCACACTTCTTATGGGGAAGATAGATTTTAAAGATACTTTTAGCTTAGCTTGCTGATACCCTTTATTCTTTGAGAAAAAGCTTAATAAAGATTTATTTGAGGAGTTTGAGAAAAATTAAGGCCATACAGAAAAGAAGTGCCGGCGAATAATTATCCTCAAACTTTAATCTCACTCAAATCAGACAATTTCTCTTCCTTACTATTTTTCTCAATGAAGAGGATTATTGAATAGATCCTGCAAACTGATTGAATTTTTGACAACAACAGATAAGAAGAGAAAAACAAGAAAGAACGAGATGACCAAACCATCAAAGTTAAGGGATTTCTCCACAAGGAATATTGAAGACCTGCTTAGAGAAGGAGTTCATATGGTTTATCAGTCCCCAATCAAGGCAGACGGATATTACAGCCCGGATTCGGGATTGATTGAGATCAAACCTAATCCCAAGCAATATGAAGATGTGACTATCCTTCATGAATGGCTGCATGCCTACGAAGACAGGATCCTAGACCTCAAGTTCAGAGAAAAACAGATTGATTGGTGGGCGTATTATCATTATAAGAATAACAAGTCTTTGGTTGATTATATACGGTCATTTTTCAGGAAACAGAAATTCTGATTGGAAAAAGATAATTTTTTAAAATCCAACATAATCATTTTTTTATGCAACAAAGCAAAATCAGCGATATTTACTACACTCTCAAAGAATGGCTGCAATCTGTGGATTCTAAAGACAGATCAACTCGCTTAAGAGATCAGTTCGGTTCGCTGGAAAAAAAAGTGTTTGGTAAGCAACCAACACAGAGAGTGCAAAACCAGTTAGCGATGCAGTATGACTCAGTCAGGAATAAATTAGTTATGCATATAGGTAAAGAGATGTATTCAAACTACAATCCTTCTTTTCTGGAAGATGCCAGAAAACTTTTCTATCGAATTCCACAGCCAGACAAGCAATAATCATCTTAACATTTTTAAACAGGAAGCAGATTCTTAAATTATGATCGGGAAAAAGTATCAGGAGAACAAAGCACAGTTGAAAAAGAAGATTATCCAGGACGGAGTAGAAACACTGAAGAGATAGCCAGATTCCACTGCTGCTATTTCTGTGTCAAGCCGATCCAAGGAGAGATGATTACGGTTATTGATAACGATGACAAGTATCACATACATAAGCAGTGTTATGATTCTGCTAAGAATTTTTATAACTAATTGTCTACTATATTCTGAATAGGGCATACATATTTAAAGTTTAGAGGCATATACTAAACCATGAATCTTATCGGAGGTAGTAAAAATGATTCTTTCTGATAAAGATATTAAAGTTGCTGTCCACCAAGGCAGAATTAAAATAACTCCGTTTGATGAACAGTTGGTTGATTCCAGTGGTTTAGGCATCAGGATAAATAGCCAATTTCGCATCTTCAAGAAGATTGCTCATGACTGGCTGGATCCATTTGAGGACCAGGATATCCACACTGAACTGATTGAGAAAAAAGAAGAAGGGTTTTTGCTCCAGCCAGGAGAATTTGTGCTGGCCTCCAGTAAAGAATACTTGGCTATGCCTAATGACCTGGCTGCCCGCCTGATCCCCAGGAATTCATTGAGCAGATTAGGGATTATTTTGGTCGGCTCTGCCGGAATTGTGGAGCCAGGCTTTGAAGGAAATTTAACATTTACTATTGGCAATATCAGCAAAATCCCAGTACTGCTTCGTGAAAATATGCATTTCTGCAAACTGGTCTTTGAACCTCTGAGCTCTTCGGCAGAAATTCCTTATCATCTACAAAGGGGATCAAAGTATAATCTTCAGAAAGGTCCGGTGGCCAGCAGGCTCCATCTGGAGAAAGAATTAAAAATGAGTTAGGTATTACTGAATAGATGGAGGAGATAGAGTCTGAATCTAAATTTATCTGGAGATTGTTACTGCATGTTTTACTGGCTCCGATCACTTTAATTCTGGTCTTGTTCAAAAGAAAAGGATCCAAAGATCTGCTGCAGCCGTTTACTGATCTATATCGCTTCTTGTTTGCCCCTAAGTTCACCATCAGCATCATCATCCTCAACATCATCATATATTTTCTGAGTTTGTCTTTCAGTGAAACTTTGTTTGGAAGCTTGATCAATTATCCTGCAGACCTGATCGCCTTGAGATGGCATTCTTTGTTCACTGCCGGTTTCCTGCACGCAGACCTGAGCCACCTATTTGGCAACCTGTTGGGAATCTTTATCTTCGGCAGGATTGTAGAAAGAAAAATCGGTTCCCTAAGAACAGGATTAGTTTATTTCGGAGCCTTGTTCATCTCCGGCCTATTCTCATCAGCCATCCACTTATTTGTGCTTGGCAACAATATTGGTGGCCTGGGAGCTTCAGGAGCATTGATGGGCCTGGTGGCTACAGCCATCCTCTTGGATCCTGTCTATATCACTTACGAACTACTGCTCCCTCTTCCAGTAATGGTTGTAGGCTGGGTGACGATCTACTTAGATCTCTCCGGAATCCTTAATCCAGTAGAAGATGGCATCGGCCATTTTGCCCATCTGGGAGGATTCATCTCTATTGCTGTGATCATGTACTTATTAGGTGTTGAAGAGAGAACCAAACTAAGAACTGGGTTTATCATCAATGTGATTTCCTTAGTGATCGGTTTATTGTTGTATTGGTTCCTCTTCTGATAGAAGCATCAAACTAAAGAAAATTTTATAAACACGGGAAGTATCTTTTATTCTTATCAAGCTAGTAAAATGGTGATACTATGATCAATAACGATGAATATGAAATTCTGCCCCACAAGCTCTTAGAAGACCTAAAGTACGATGTGGAGACTTTGAAGAAGAAGCTTTCTGAACCAGAAGCTGCTGGCCAAGAACTGATCGCTGAGATGGAAGACCTAAAAACAACCATCAAAGAGATGAATAATGTCTTTAAAGAAGCTCTTCAAGATATCAAAGAAGAAGATTCTGCCCAACTCTTGGCTGCGCTCCAGAACAAGATCCAGGCTATCACCAGTCAGAACGAAGTGATTGCCAGAGGAATGGTAGCTATCTCGGATAAGCTGGAAGACTTTATGGGTAAACATCAAACACCTCTGCCTGTAGAGAGCAGAATCCCCCCGCCCAGCAATAACATGTTCTCTGCACCTCCGGTAACACCAGGATCATTGCCTCCCCCACCAATCAAAAAAGCCAGGACAGGTCTTTTCAAATAAACAAAATGCCTTCTTTAAGATCCAAGCAATTGTTGGTCAAGGTTTCTAGACTTACTAAAAAAGAACAGGAAAAGATCAGCAGGAAAGAGATCGAGAAGAGGATGAACCAGATCAAATATCTTTCTGATCAGGATGAGATTCCCAAAACAGATTTACGTAAGGAGATCGTCAATTTAGAACATCAACTGCAGGGAGTCTTTATCTTGGAAAAGAAGATGAATAAGAAGGCTAAGGAAAATGACCAGAAGATTATTGAATTCAAAAAACAGATTGGTGAGCTTAAAGAAAAGATTTCCACTGCTAAAGATGTCTTTCTGAGAAGGAAAGTCAACCGTTTGTCTCATCTGATCAATGATATGGTGGCTAAAAAAGAGATCAAGAAAGAAGTTCAGCTGGAAGAGTATAAGAAAAAAGCAGAAGAGAAAGTGTTTATGCTCACTCTCAAAAAGATCGATCAGCTGCAAAGTAGAATCTTAGCTTTGAAAAGATCTAAGAAATATCCTCCGGAAGAGATTGCCCAGCTGGAAGAAAGGCTTACTGCTATTGAAAAGAGATTTAATCCGGATATTATCGGCAAGAAAAAGTTGGAGATCTCTTCTATTGAACCGATCAAGCACACGATGATCTCTCCTGCAGAGATGAAACCGATTGCTGATGAAGTGCAGGAATTAGAGAAAGACATTGATGAGCTGCCTTTGCCTCCTCCGCCGAGGATTAAGAAGAGATAAGCCCATTAAATTCTTTAGGAAGATATGTATCTAGAAAGAGTATTCTTTCCGATAAGTTTATATATTTGCACATATCTTAATTAATTAAACATAATCTGAGGAGGTCTCTAAAAATGGTAACTATGACTCTTGCTGTTCCTGAAGAGCTTAAACATAGGATGGACACTTTTCCAGAGATGAACTGGTCAGAAGTGGCCAGGCAAGCTTTCTTACAAAAGATTGATGATATGGAGTTTCTGCGTAAGTTTAAAGAGAAGAGTAAGCTCACTGAAGAAGATGCTTTACGGCTGGGAAAAGAAGTAAGTAAATCCATCAGCAGTCGCTTACGTAAAAAATTAAACTAAGATAGATCTAGTTGTTGATGCCAATGTCCTCTTTGCTGCTTTGATCAAAGAAAGTTTTAGTTACCAGCTTTTATTCAATAATAATCTTCATCTATTCTCGCCAGAATATCTCTTTATAGAACTTGAAAAACATAAGGAAGAGCTTATTGATAAGACTGAAAGGACAACTGAAGAATTTTATCGTGTTCTTGAGATTATGAAAAGAAAGATCACTTTAATCCATTTGGAAGAATTGGTTGATCATATTGAAGAAGCAGAAAAGATTACACCTGATCCCGATGACTTGGTTTATTTTGCTTTGGCATTGAAATTAAGGTGTGCAATCTGGTCTAATGACAAAGAATTAAGAGAGAAACAAGAGGTTGTTAAGATTTATCCGACACATGAATTGCTGAAGTTTAGTTTATAATAATTACTTAGATATCCTTGCCCATCACTGTCTTTCTAGAATTCTCTTTTGCTCTCCGACAGGATTCCTGGATAGTTAATTTTACTTTTGCATCCAGCTTATCAGTAAAATCCTCAGAGATGTTGTTGATGCCGCATTCCTTGACAATCTCCTTGATCTGAGTTCTGATGACAATCATTTTATTAAAAGAAGATCTAGCTCATTATATATTTTGTGGTTAAATTTATAAGCATTAAATAATTATGATAGAGTATGGATACTGCCTTACTACTTATCATGATTATAATCGCTAATCTGGCACTTTACTGGTTATTTTTTGGCAAAAAAAAGTTTGAACAAAAATGGAACGGACACTGATCGTTGACCAATTGAAATTGGGATATGAAGGCTTGTTTGACCTGCCAGAACTCTACCGCCTGATCGACAGTTGGTTCTATGAAAAAGGCTGGGATAAGTATGAACATGTCAACCAGGAACAGGTAACTTCTTCCGGCAGACAGATCAGGATTGTCCTGGAGCCATGGAAAAGCATGAGTGATTATTACAAGATCATCATCAGGATCAAGTTTCACGCCATGGATGTTACTGATGTGGAGATAGAGAAAGACAAACAGAAAGTCAAGCTGAACCAGGGTGAGCTCAGGATGGTCTTTGACGGCTATGTGGTCAGTGATCGACAAGGAAAATGGCATGACAAGCCAGTCTTATGGTTCTTGAGCACCATCTTCAGGAAATATTTCTTTAAGGATTATCAGGACAAGGCAGAGCGCTGGCTGTTAAGCGATCTGGATGATCTTTATCAAAAGATCAAGTCTTTCCTCAACGTGCACCGTTATTCTTCCTCAACACCTTCTTCCCAAGCGGAGGTCAGGTTTTAAGATGACAGAAAAAAACCTGGTTGTGGATAATAAGATCATCACTTACAAAGGTATCTTTAGAGCTAATGAAGTCTTGATGACCATCAGCGATGAGCTGAAAAATTTGGGATACCAAGAACAAGAGAAAAAGACTGAAGAGACAGTTGTTCCGGCAGGAAAGAGCACTTATATCGAGCTGCGCCCTTTCAAGGAGAAAGCAGCGCAGATGACGCTGATGATCAAGATCAAGATCCATTTTAATAATGTGGTGGAAGTGGTCAAGGAAGTTGATGAGATGAAAAGAAGATTCCAGCAGGGTGATGTGGAGATCGCTTTTGATGCCTGGTCTGTCACGGATTATGGCAAAAGATGGGGCATGCGTCCCTGGTTCTATTTCATGAAGGGGTTTGTGAATAAGTATATCTACCGCTATCCCCTGGAAGCTGGTTTTGTAGGAGAAGTTGGCGCAGACACCGAGAAGATCCATGATGAAGTGAAAGCGTTGCTTAATCTGTATAAGTATCAGGTTACTGGGTGAGTGCCAGATCAGAGAAAGCACACTTTGTTATTCTTAATAAAATTATCATTAGATATTAATAATATCACTCAGCACTACAAACCAGAAGAGCTTATCTAATCTGTTTAGAAATCTCTTCAAATGCTTTTACCCTTATCTTTTCATAATCTTCTTCTGTTGTTCTCTTTTTAGAACTGCCTTGTAAATGGGCCAGTTCCAGCATCGCTTTTTTAAGCTTAATCTCTTCAAGCTTTTCTCTAAGGGCATTTATGATAAATTCAGTTCTGCTTTGGTATCCTTCACTTTTGACGATGGAGTCTATATCTCCAAGAAACATATCATCCAACTTAAGGGTTATCATCTCAGTTGCCATATATCTATTAGATATACAACAGATATATAAGTTTTTCTGTCATTTTCTACTTAAGACATTTTTACTATGAACTATCAGTTCAAGGTGATCACTGGAGTCGTAATTTAATCTTTACTCTCTGAGGAATAAACTATTTCATAAAACCCGAACATAATAATCAATCCCGCAGAACTCTTCCCCTCAGATCGACAGCAGTGATCCGATCTATCTTCACCCGCACTTTATCTCCGGGCTTGAAATCTCCCTGGACCACTACTTGTTTGTAGCCGAAATTTTTACCGATCCATTCTCGTTCATCTTTACCTTTCTCACTGATCACAATCTCTCCTTCCCAGCCCAGCCATCTCTCGTTCTGCAGCTTGCCAATATTATTGAAAATTTCTGTTAATACTCTTGCTCTTCTCTTGATCTCCTCAGTTTTTACTCTTCTCTTCAGCTTGGCTGCCGGTGTTTTTGATCTGACCCAGAAGCGGTTGATGTTCAGCAGGTCAGGACTTACCTTTCTTACAATATTCAAAGTGTCCCAATACTGCTGGTCAGTCTCTCCCGGAAACCCCACAATCATGTCTGTAGATAAGCTGGAGAGGGGAAAGCGGTTCTTGAACTCAGCAGCCAGTTTGGAGAACTCTTCACTGGTATAATTTCGGTTCATCGCTTTGAGCACATAATCATTACCGCTCTGTACAGGTAAGTATAGAAATTTGAACACTTTTTCATGTTCATAAGCCTTGAACAGCTGTTCCTTAATCTTCAACAAGTGGTCCGGGTTCATTGTTCCTACCCTGATCTTAAAATCTCCTTCTACTCTGACTAACTCTTCCAGCAATTCAGCTAAGTTTGTACCTAGATCAAAACCGTAACAGCCGCAATCCTGGGAAGTTAACCAGATCTCTTTAGCTCCTTCCTGCACAGCTTTCCTGGCTGCCAGTTTGATATCTTTGATTGCGTAAGAGACAAGATTACCTCGGGCAGCTTTGGTCTTGCAGAAAGTGCAGGCTCCTAAGCAGCCTCTGCAGATGGGGATGATCTCGATCAAAGGGTTTTTTCTTAGTTTAGGAAGATGCAGAGAAGGAATCTCTTCTGTGGAAAGGTTGCAGATCAAGTTATCATTCAAAGCTTCTTCAATAACTTCTACGATCCGATGGATCTGTTTTGTGCCGACCAGAGCATAACCTTTGTATTTTTCCGGATCAGCTTGAGGAACACATCCGGCGATGATGATAATTTTGTACTGACCTTTGTAATGATTAAGCTCTTTGACCAGGTTTTCCTCACTGGGTGTTTTGACAGTGCAGGAGTTTAAGATGATCACATACGCATCTTCCGGATCATCAACTAACTCAAATTTAGCTTCTTTCAATAACCCGGCCATGTACTCACCGTCAGCCTTATTTAAAGAACATCCTCTGGTCTTGATGTAAACTTTAGTCATAATCTTTCAGAGGAGAATTAATTTATAAATTGTTTGGTTGCAAGTTTCAGCTTTGAAAAAGATGATTAGAAGTTATATTATCAAATTACATAATCTTATTAAAGAAGGAAAGTTGATTCTGATTGATGAGGTTTAATTATCTTTTGTACCCTGCAGCGCTGGAAAAGTTACGCACTTCAGGAATTGAAGCCAGAGTCCAAGAACTAAAAGAATCTGGAGGGCTTCCCTATCTGGGAGGACATGTGTTTGCAAGAGACATCTTCTATACCGTCAAAAATCTAGAGGAAAACGGTTTTTATAGGTATCTTCCTAAAGATTTTGCTTCAGGGTATAAGAAAACGATGGAAAATATCTTGGCGAGGCCTCATGATTTTTTCTGGTCTGTCGAAAGACAGGGAGGGAAAATAAGTGAGCCGTGCGACCTGGAAGACCTGCTGCTTTTTTCAGGAGATTTTGCTTCACTTGTCCTCCGACCGCAAGAGATCTGGGATCATGCCGGATTCGGTTTTTCCTCACCGACGGAATTTGTGGCTACAGTCAGTGCATTTGTAAGACAGGAATCGATAGGCCACAGTTTCAGAGAAGGATACAAATGGACCACAAAAAGAACAGACGGCTCTGAGGTAATGACTGAAGTTACAGGAGATGGAGACTCTGATCTAAGAATTTTTCAGACAGATATTGCACCTTACCCCACCATTGATCCGTTCGGTAATCTGATTGAGATGCGACCGGAGATGGATACGGACAAACATACGATCGCAGCATATCACTCTACTGAAG
>JBDREV010000134.1:0-15521 GCA_043819375.1 Candidatus Woesearchaeota archaeon | reverse complement strand
TTGTTTGGATAGAGTAAGATTTGTTTAGAGATTCAATTATGTCAAATATGTCCATATCCTGTATGCTTTCCGGATTTACTCCCATGTTGTTGCGGAATTACCATGATTTATAAAACTTCCCTGTATCTTGATTCATCCAATAGAGGCAGTCATTGATTAAAGTGACCAGGATTCGCATTGAACTCAACGAAATGAAACTGCGGCACATAACTAGCGGTCCGCAATGCTATTGCAAGTGCCGTGATTGGTTCGTGCACGATTATTTTGTAAAATGTTCGAATTGCGGCGACAATAGAAAACTTGTTCTTCATGGAGTGGTCATTGGAGGTCCTCAATGCTACTGCGGCCAGGGAGATTGGTTTGTTGGCAGATCACGAGTGGTTTGTTCGAGATGCACTAAGCGGTTGGAAATAGATGCGAAAGGCTACACTACTGACGGACCTACTTGTCTCTGTGGGAATAACGGATGGCTGGTTGGTAGAGGTGTGAGTGTTTGTAGCAGATGTGGACGAAAGAAGTAGCGTATTGAATCAATCAGGGGAGTACTCAAAATGGAGCTACTTTGAAACCACACTATCCACAGCAAACCCATCAGCGCTGTCGGCGTTGGCCATGATGAAGTGGAGCTGACTGTTGGAAAGCACACTGGAGCTGATTGTTCCCGACCCCAAATCACCTGAGATGGCCAGCGTTCCACTGCTCCAGTTCAGCACAAAGGTGTTGTTGGCATCGACAGTGAATGTTCCAATTTTGTCATTTTTTCCGTTGGCGGAATCAAAGGTCCAAACCTCCTTGGTGCTGCCGTCTATTTGCAGTCCAACAAAGTCTCCTTCATATGCGGACCAGGCAGTTCCGAATCCAATTCTTGCGATATCTCCATTCGTTCCGCCTGACTGCAACTTGAAGCTGGACTTGACCTCAACCTTGCCTGGAGCAATCTTGCCCTTCGTCCTGATCTGCCCCCAGCAGTAGTCATCCGTCTTCATGACTGCTACCCCGCTGCTGACGGATGGCTGCCAGCTGCCTTGGTCGTTGTTGTAACACCATTTATGCCCTTCCCAGATGGATGAATCCCAGCTGTCAAATGGTTCATTGATAGTGCAATTGGAGGTGCAGGATGATTCACAGTTCTTGTTTGCATTCCAGCTTTGGGCAAATTTACTTGGCAGCCAGATGCTAGTCAGTGTAAGGGGGATTATCGAACCGTAGATCGAAAGTTCGTGAGCATAGGGTTGGAACTTACCATTCGAGAACTCAATCTTTCCAACTGAATCATAATCAGGATTGTAGATATGGAAGTATGGGTTCTCCCATTTGTAAGCCAACACTGCATGATTGCAACATTGCTTCATTCCAACACCAACAATCTGCGGCCGTTTGCTGGTCTGTAGACTTAGGATTAGCTTTTTTGCTTTCCAGGTGTCCGACACTACATGTCCCTCAAGTTTATCCAAGAATGCTTTTGCATTCTGCGTAAAACCAGAAGTGCTATCTCCCTGGACTGCGATGGCAAGACGTTTGGCGCACTCATTTGAGATAGCTTCATTCAATGCGCCACTAGCCTGTTTTTGATTCTTGAAATACCAGGATGAAAACCCTACCATCCCAACACATGCTCCATCAAACCCAGCAACGTCAGAGAAATCTTGATCAGTGTTCACAATAGGAAACCCATCATTCTTGCGATCAAAGCCCAGATCCACTGTGCCAAAATCAGATGGGTTACTCAACAACGACTTGATAACCTGAAAAACGGAAAAGTGTTTGACATATACGGACACAGTATTATCCTTGAAAGATACAATGTTACCTATTCCACTTTCTTGCGTTTCTGAGTCATAGATCAGAACAAAAGTATTCTCATCTGGTTTGTTGTCTGTTTGGATTTCAACGATCAATGGCTCATTGAATTCCACTCCGTGTGGACCTAGCTCATATGGCTGGCTAATTGGTTCAGTCTTATCAGGAAGTTCTAGGCTACCGTTGTAGATTGATGCAGTTAGCGTTGTTCTTTCTGGGATGTTGTCAGGACTGGTCTCAACTGCTAGTCCTGGAGCTTCTTCGAAAGCATATCTCTTCAATCCTGACCCACTATTTTGACAACTGAACAAAGGTATTATTGCAGCCAATTGAACAATAAACAACGGTCTCCACATCATTTCATCCTTCCTTTCAGGTAGCCAACAGTGTCACTGCTATCTCAAAGAATATTACTGTGCCTTGCGCTCTTGGAACAAACTTATCACCAGATAGAATAGAATTGATAATGGGAGCCACAAGACAAGACCACATGTCGTCAGAAACCTAAGAACAAGTGTAACATAATCAACCCCCATCAGTTTCGCCCATTCCCCTGTATCCAGCACACTGAAATAGACACATAACAATGCAATCAGTACTGAGAAAGCTACTGTCGCAATTGTCTTTTTCTTCGTAAATCGGAAGTTCATTTCAAAGAAAAAGACAACGCAAGTATTTAAATGTAATTGCCCTACTGTTCACCATGGTCATGGCAAAAACAGATTAAGCATCGTACTGTATGTCGGCCAAAACAGGTTGCCAAGCTGGATTTCACTGAAGTCCTAGCTTCCTCATCCCTTTTCTCCTTGTGGTATTCAGATCGGTTTTCTTTCGAAGATACTGAACAAAAAATATGTTGCCAAGAGGACTGGAATCAACAGGATGACCACAGAAGACAGAATCAGTTTGAATACTACCAGCCAAGTGTTTGTACCAAACATCGGAGCCAACATGTCAGCATCGGTTAGGCTGATAGTCACAATATAGATCAGAAACACAGCGCTCGTGATTAGTATCGTTATTATCTTCTTCCTTGTCGGCATGATGTTCATTCGTGGTAAAACACAACGCAACATTATAAATCTATCTTACAGGCCCATCGCAATCGTGTAGGTATCTATTCCTATTGCGTAAAGAGCCAAATACTGTATCTTGATTGGAGCAAGTTGTCAAGGCAAATTGACGGCAACTTCATTGGTCTCTGTCAGTAACTATTGGTGACGTCATCAATGTCGCATTAACTCTCCTTCATCGCTGCCAGCAGCTCGCGGACAATCTCATCTCGCAACGAATCTTTCATGCCCTGCATCTCCTCCCGCTGTCTGGCCAGCTCTTCCTTCAGATGGAGATTCTCCTTCCTGACCTCGCCGAAGTCATCACTCCTCACGATTTCCACTGTCTTCTTCTCCATCACCTTGGCCCAGTCAATGTAGCGGTCTGGCATCCTGGAAGCGAAGCTCCAGCCAAACCTTCTGCAGTAGGTGGCCCGGTCGAGCTTGGGGGCATAATAAGTAGCAGAGGTATGTCTCATCATCTGCGGGGTCATCTTGATTCCCAGGGCTTGTTCAGCAACCCTTCTGATGTTGTTGAAGAAGAAGGCCTTGCCCATGGGCTTGATTTTTAGTTCCTTCCCGTTCTGGTTCTGCTTCCAGCTAGTAGTTACCCACAGGGGGGCATCTTTATTCTGGCCATCTGGGTGGATCTCCAGCCACTGTCTCAGATGGGGTGTGGCAATGGGCAGGCTTACTGGCCGGCCAAAGGTCTTGGAATGCCTGATTCTGATTACCAGCGTGTCATCATCTTTGGAGAGCTTCTCGACGTCCTTCAGCCTGAGGTTAAGAAACTCCCCCTCTCTGGCACCAGAATCAAACAGCACCATAATCATAGCCTTTTTGAGATAATTAGGGGCAAGGGATACCATTTTCTCTACATCCTCCCGGAGATTGGGCAGTCCGCAGATCTCTGCTTCCTTTCCTGAGGTATCAATCCAATCCACTTCCTCAGGGTAGGTCTTGCTTTCACCCTTCATCCATTTCCAGAACTTCCGGATCAGTTTTTTCATTGTCATCTGGCTTTCCGAGCTGTACGGCTTGCCCTTGTTGCTCACTATAATACCATTTTCTAACCTAAGAATAAAGTCTTCCATCTCTCTTGTTGTTATCTGATCAAGAGGTTTCTTGAACCAGCAATTGTCCATCTGTTTGAGGAGGCCTGCTACTCTCACGTTCCTGGCACTGCCGATCTTCCTCTTCTGACCTTTCTTGATGGTCTTGCCTAGCTCCGAATCACGCAGATATTGCAGAATGATCTCCCTGTTCCTGGGATGGAGAGAGCTATCTCTCTCTATCTTGCGCTTGCAATCTGCATACACTCTATCCATGTTGTGAATATCAATTCGGTCTGACATTGAGTGTTGATAGAGCTATTGCTATTTAAACCTTTCCCCAAAAGGTTACAAAAACAATAGTAGCCCCGCACGGATTCGAACCGTGGTCAACAGGGACTCCCAGCTCAGCTGGACGCTTAAGCTTCCAGAACCTGTTATGATAGTCCACTACACCACGGGGCTGTTAAAGAGGTTGTTTTAGTTATTATTTTTAAAACTTTTTAAAATTAAAAAGAAAAAGATGGAGATTACAACAAGACTATCTTTCTCATTCTAAACTCTGCTTCCACTTCCTCTGGCCAGATACTGGATTGCACCTCTCCGATATGCGCTTTCTGCAGCAGAAACATACAGATTCTTGACTGACCGATTCCTCCGCCGATAGTCAAAGGTAGTTTCTCTTCCAGGACAGCCTTATGAAACTCCTTGCTTTTCTTCTCCTCCAGACCCATATGTTTAAGCTGAACTTCTAATGATTCAGCTGCTACTCGGATACCCATTGAAGATAGCTCCAAAGCATCTTGTCTGACTGTATCCCAGACAATTATATCTCCGTTTAGTCCTCTCTTTCCAGGTTCAATTTCAGTACTCCAATCATCATAATCTGCCGCTCTCAGATCATGCGGTTTTCCTGAGCTTAAGGGATGACCTATTCCGATAAGAAATACGGCTCCATGCTTTTTGGCAATTTCACTTTCCCTCTCTTTAGGAGTCATTTTTGGGAAAAGATCTTCCAACTCCTGTGCGTAAATAAATTTTATCTCTTCAGGCAGTCTGCCCACTAATTGAGGAAATTGTTCTTCAACAACTTTTTCTGTCTCCCGAAGTGAGGTATAGATCTTCCTGACTGTCTCTTTCAGGAATTCAATCGTCCTTTCTTCTCTGGAGATCACCTTCTCCCAATCCCATTGATCTACGTACACACTGTGGATAGGACTGACATCTTCTTCTTTTCTGATCGCATCCATATCCGTATAGAGTCCCTTGCCATGTCCAAATCCATACTTTCCTAAAGCAAATCTTTTCCACTTCGCCAGGCTATGCACTACTTCCACCGGTGTCTTGCTGAATTTTACAGTAAACCCCACCGGAGTCTGTGTTCCTGCCAAGTCATCCTGCAACCCTTTTCCACGCATCAGAAATCTTGGTGCGGAGACTCTTTGCAAGGAGAGCTTTTCAGCCAGCTTCCTTTCAAAGGTGTCCTTGACCAACTTGATCGCTTTTTCCGTCTGGAAAAAATCTAGTTTGGGTGTATAACCTTCGGGTAATATTTTTTGTAACAAGTTTAATTCCATTTTTATTTACCTCATTATTTTTTGATAATTACCAAGCACCCATATTCCTTATATATCTATCCCACAAATTATGGAAAATATGGCAAAAAATAGTAAAATTTAAATACTAAATGGAACATATGTACTAATATGCAATACCCATTAGACGAGAAAGATAAGAAGATCATTGAAGTTCTTCGAGAGCATAGTGATTACACAACCAGACAAATTGCCAAAAAAACATTATTACCGAAGACAACTATCCACAATCGTATCAGAAAGCTGAGGAAAGAGAAAGTTATCAAGAAATTCACAGTGGAGTTAGATCAGTCTAAAGTAGACAAAGGATTTGTTGCCTACATCCTCATCTCTGCTGATCTCCCCGTGCTGAAGCAAAAGAAAAAGACGCAATACGACTTAGCCAAAGAAATCAAGAAATTTGAGTTTGTAGAAAGAGTGGATATCGTCTCTGGAGGAACAGATCTAGTGGCTATCATCAGGGTGAAAGATGTAGAAGAGTTTGACAAGATTTTGTTAGGCAAGCTGCAGTTGATTGAGGGGATCAATAACACCCGTTCGCTTATCGTGATCCACGGCGATTGAAGAAAGGCATCATCTGAGCATACGCTTCAAGGATCTGATCAAAAACTGCAGCTAAAGGTATTCCTCTACGTTCTATCGAATCATAGATTATATTGATCTCTTTCCCGACCATCACCACAGTCCTTATACCGCCGCAATAATTCTCATAAAGATCAAGCCCCTTAAAGAAATCATTCTCTACCTCAATGAGTTTGAATGGAATGTGGTTGTTCTTTCGCGTTAATCTTCCTTTTTCTGCGATGAGCCCGATCAAATAATCACTGCCGAAATAGTTACCATCATTAATCTTGTTCTCCCAATAAAAAAGGTGGTTCTTTTCAAGAATTTTGGCATTGGGCTGGCCGAATCTTTGTTTATGAAAATGTAATTCTCTCATGGCATCAACTAGATCTTCTTTATTGTCAGAGGTGCAGTTGTATCTCCAATCATACTCTGCCTCCCCCACTTTAGAAACAAGATCAAGATATTTTAGCAGTCGATGATTTATCATCTTATTCCTCATCAAAATTATCCCACTTTGTTGTTCTTTTCTCACAACCAGGAATGCTTTGTAGATCTCTGCTGATATTTCTTGGGATCCTGCTACCTTGTTCACAAATCTCTTTTGACCACTTAGCCAATGAGTCTGCAAGATCTAGATTTACATCACCACTTTCTAACCCAGAAGCAAACTGTTGGATATACTCCTGAAAGCACTCTCGATAGTACTGTCTGCAAGCAAAATAAGGCTCGGTATCTCTTATACGAGGCATCTCATCAAAATCTAACTCTTCATAGATTCTCTTCAAACGAGCAGTGTCCTCAATCCAGACCTGGACCAATTCTTCTTTATTGACAACAGTGAGAATTTTGGCAACTTCCCCAATCCTAGCCACCAAATTATTATAACCATCAACGTAACCAGTCTCAATATTGCTCACTCTTTGATCTAGATGTTTTGCCTCTTCCAAACGTTCCTGCGGAACCTTATCCCAATCAATCATTTTTTTCTCCAAAACACCAGAAACCTCTTTCTAGCTAAAAACACTCTTTTTTTATAAAATTTTTTAAAGGAATTAATAAAATAAGTTTATTACGGACCCGTAGCCTAGTCTGGATTTACAGGGCAAATAGGGCGATAGCCTCCTACTCCTGTGATGAGCTCTGGAGTAATCCTACTATAGGATGAAGAGAGTTAGCCGAGGAGCTGAAAGCTATAGGTCGGGAGTTCGAACACAGTTATTTCGCCAACTGGGAGCGAAGTGCGGCATTCGCCACAAAAAAGTGGCTCAGCCCCACGCAAAATCCAGGAAATATACTTCGAAAATCTCCCCGGGTCCGCTTCTTATTTTCAAATATAGCTACTCTTCTTCAACTATATTTTTATACTTAGGTCACTAAATGTTTCTGATGACTAAGTTGATACATTACATCTCCCAAGGAAGCCGGATCTTTCTTACTAGTTTAAAATCAAGATACAAACCTAAAAAATATCCTGGCAATGCCAAAGAGATCTGCCAGCAAGTGGTCAACAATTGCTGGAACGGACGTTTCTTCCAGACTTCAACAACCAATTTTCCCCAGTTCTGGACCCGCGATTTCGGCTGGTGCACCAAATCTCTTCTCCAATTAGGCTATAAAGAAAAGGTCCATCAAACCTTGAGGTATGCAATCAAACGTTTTCAGGCTGCAGGTAAAATCACTACAACCATCACTCCGAGAGGAAAACCTTTTGATTTCCCCTGCCCAGCAGTTGATTCTCTCCCTTATCTTATCCACAGCATCAGGCTCTCATCATTCCCTTACCAGCAGCATAAGTCTTTCCTAAATCGGCAGGTGAAAATGTTTTTTGAAGAAAAGATCAGTCCGTCTGGATTAGTAAAAACCACCCAGTTCTCATCTATGAAAGATTTTTCGGTGAGAAAATCATCATGTTATGATAATTGCATGGTGGCGATGCTGGCCAATGATCTGCGGGCCATGAAATTAAAAAATCCCTTTGAGGGAACCAACTATCCTAGCTTGATCATCAAGAATTTCTGGAATGGAAACTATTTTTTTGATGATCTGACCAAGAAAGAATATGTTGCCGGCGATGCAAATATAATGCCTTTTGTATTGGGAGTAATCAGAGATGAAGATATGCTCAGCTCCTGCTTACAGGAAGTCCAGAAAGCAGGTCTGGATCACCCTTTCCCCCTTAAGTATACAAATACAGATGCACAGGCAGAGTTTGTACCTGAAGAATTTTTCCTTAAAAATTATGAACAGGATTCTATCTGGACACATATGGGTTTGTTTTACATCAAATTGCTTAAAGAAGTGAAACCCTCTCTGGCTGAAAAACACCATCAAACCTATACCTCTTTAATTGAAAGATACGGCAATTACTTGGAAGTCTTTTCAGCTAACGACAGCCAGGTTAGGCCTTTCCGCACCAAATTTTATTATTGTGATCAAGGGATGCTCTGGGCAGCTAATTACCTGACATTACAATGATTATTTTCCAGTATAACAATCATTAAAAAAAGCTGTCCAACAGCAGAACTATGCCTAAAATTTCTGTGATCATCCCTGCACACAATGAAGAAGCGTACTTAGAGAAGACTCTGCAGAGCTTAAGGAGTCAGAATTTCCTTAATTATGAGACAATTGTAGTCTGCAATGGCTGTGAGGATAACACAGAGGAAGTGGCTAAGAGATACCTTAATCAGACTACAAGGATCTTCTCTTTAAATTTGGCTAATGTAAGCTTAGCCAGGAACCATGGTGCAGAACAAGCTTCAGGAGATGTCCTGCTTTTTCTTGATGCAGACACAATCTTGGAAGAAGATTCACTATCTCGGATTGATCGTGAATTCAATGAGAATTTTGCTGTCGCCACCACCAAGACCAAACCAGATGTTCCTAAGCTGAAATACAAATTAGCCTCTGCATTCAAGAATATCTACAATCAGCCCTGGATCTACCAAGGATGCAGCGGGGCTTTGATCTGCCGGAAGGACGGTTTCCATCAAGTAAGGGGTTACCCAGAAATAAAGGTCAAAGAGCACCGTAAGCTGATCATCAAGCTGAAGAAAAAAGGAAAGTATAAGCTGATCAACACTTATGCCATCACCTCCATGAGAAGATTTGAGCGGTGGGGTTTGGCAAAGGTGACTTATTTCTGGGTCAAAGAGTGGGTAAAGAATTATTTTTCTGATCTGAAAAAGTCTGAGTATGAGAAAGTGAGATAATTTTATAAACATTTTTGTCTTCCTTAATAGATGCAGATCAGCTTTTTTGAAGAATTTCCCACCAAGAAGAATTTAGATAAATTAAAATTGATCAAATTTCCCACTAAACTTTACCTTGCTGCTCCCAGCCTGCAAGAATTCTTGAAGATAAAAGATAAGATCAAAAGCGGCAAGATCAAAGAGTTTGTTTACTGGCCGATCTTTAGCTATCAAGAAGGATATTGGATCTCTCCATTTACAAAAAGAACAGCTCTGAAAAGGATCTTTGCTGAATTGAAAGATAAAAAAATCTCCATGATGTTGGATCTGGAACTGCCCACCACTAAGAATTTTTCACTTTATTTCACCCAACTGTTCAATTTTTCCCGGAACAAAAGACTGATTAAAAGATTTATTGGAGATTACCAGGGGAAAGTATATCTTGCAGAGTATTTTCCTATAAGCAAATATAAATTAAAGCTGTTTAACTTTTTAGGTCTGCATTATGACTATAAAAAGGCGAGAGTGATCAAGATGCTTTATCATTCTATGCTCCCTTTCTCTGACAATCTATTTAAAGAGGAACTAAGAGCAGGAAAACAGAGTTTTGGCAAGAATTATTTGGCTGGATTTGGCACTATTGCCAAAGGAGTCATGAAATGGGAACCGATCCTTTCACCTGGAAAACTAAAAACAGATCTGCGGCTGGCTAAAGAAGTAGGTGTTGATGAAGTGGTTATCTTCAGACTAGGTGGTTTGGATGAAAAGTATATAAAGATAATAAAAAATTTTATTAAAAGATGAATAAACTGGTCTTATTGGTGATGGGTGTTCTGTTAGTTAATCTTGCTATGGCCCAAACAACAATATCTTTTTTTGAAGAGTTTCCTAATGAGAGTACTCTGGAAAAAGTCTTAGAGATTGATTTTGACACCAGAATCTACTTAGCAGCAAATAATCTTTCAGAGTTCTACAAATATGAACAACAGATTAGAAATACAAGTAAACATGTCCAAGAAGTTGTCTACTGGCCAGTTTTGAGTATAGAAGAGGGTTATTGGATCAGCCCTTGGTCTGACCGTGAAGCCTTGGAAAGAATCTTCATAGAGATGCAACACAATGATGCACCTTTAGAAGTAATGCTCGATCTAGAGATGCCTAAAAAAAGATCAAGAATGTTCCTGTGGGGAGAATTCAAAGAAAACAAAGGATACATCTCCACATTCATTAACGCAAGTAAAGATTACAATATCACCATCACAACTGTAGAGAAAGCATGGATTCCAGATCCCATCTTAAAGAGGTTTGGGCTAGCTTTTGATAGTGGGGTTGACCATAAACGGATCAAGATGTTCTATTCCAGCTTTGGAAGAAAGTATTTACCAGATCTTTGGATGGATAAATTATTTGAAAAGAAGATGAAAAAATTCAAGAAAAGAGAAATTATCCCCGCCATAGGCTGTATTGATGTCGGAATACACGGCAATGAACCTTTAAACAGTCCTGAAATCCTTAAAAGAGAGCTGGAGATTGTTCGCAAGAATGATCTTCCTGAAGCAGTTGTCTTCAGGTTTAGCGGCTTAAACCAAGAATATCTTAAAACTATCCAAAACGTTTATTAAAACTAAAGAGTTACTCCTCTGATGATCATCACTATCTCTGGCACGGCTGGTTCTGGCAAATCAACTATAGCTAAGATTATAGCTGAGAGACTTCACCTCAAGCATTATTCTACCGGTGACTTCATGCGCCAGATTGCCAAGGAGAGAAACCTTTCTTTAGAAGATATCAACCGCATTGCCGAAGGTGATCGTTCCATTGATACTACTCTTGACAAGTGGCAGATTGAGCTGGGAAAGAACGAAGATGAGTTCATCATCGATGGCAGGATCTCGTTTCATTTCATCCCTAGATCTATCAAAATCTTCCTTGATGCTGATATCAAGATCAGAGCAGAACGCATCTGGAAAGATATCAAGATCAGGGGATTGAGAAAGGAAGAACGCGCTGATAATTTAAGAGAGATCATTGAGGAAGTCAGAAAAAGAGAAGCTAGCGAAGTGAAAAGATATGAAAAATATTATCAGATCAATCCTTATGAACACCAACATTATGATTTTGTGGTAGACACCTCTAAAAGCGATGCCCAAGAAGCGGCAGATGATATAATTATCTTCGTACAAAAAATATATAAAGAGGCTCCTTCTCAAGAAAAGCATGAGTGAAAAAGTCAACAAAGGAGATTTTATTGAACTAGAATACAACGGCAGATTCAATGATGGAAAGCTGTTTGATACCACTGACCAAGAACTTGCTAAGAAGAACGATATCTTCTCTGCTCAGATAAAATACGGACCATCAATCATCTGTGTGGGTGAAAAACAGCTGGTCGCAGGGTTGGATGAAGCGTTGGTCGGTAAGGAGATCGGCAAAAATTATGTTGTTGAGCTCTCTCCTGAACAGGCTTTCGGAAAAAAAGATTTCAAAAAGATTGTCCTGATCCCTTTTTCTGAATTCCAAAAGAAAAAACTTAATCCTCAGCCCGGCCTGCAGATTGATATGGATGGAGAAGTAGGTACGATCATCAAAAGTTCTGGAGGAAGAGTGATGGTCAACTTCAACCATCCTTTTGCTGGCAGAGAAGTGAATTATGAAGTCAAGATCAATAAGCGGATTGATGATCAGGCCATGCAGATCAGCTCTTTTTTGGAATTGACCCTCAATTTCCCTAAGATAAAGGCAGAAGTGAAAGAAGGGAAGGCAGAAATTACTTTGCCCGTAGAGCTTCCTGAACAGCTGCTTAAGCCGTTATCTGAAAAACTTAAAGGATTAGTGAAGTTGGAGATTGTGTTCATAGCAGAAAGAAATACTCCAAAGCAATAAAGCTTATATATTAGTATTCTACCTGAAATTTGTTAAAACCGAGGGTGAAAAATGTCTGATTATCCTGATATAAGAAAAGAAATGACTAGTTCTAACCAGCCAGAGATTAAAATTACTGATCGGGCTAAGAACAATGCAGAAATTGATGCTGAACTTGAGCAGATTCTGGCCAATCAAACAACTAGGATCAAAGTGATTGGTGCAGGTGGTGGAGGAAACAACACCATCAATAGGATCAATGAGATCGGCATCAAAGGTGTACAGACTATTGCCATCAACACAGATGCTCAAGACTTACTTTATACTAATGCTGATAAAAAGATCCTGATTGGTAGGGAACTGACTCATGGCTTAGGAGCAGGAGCTAATCCCAAGATTGGAGAAGAATCTGCCAAAGAAAATGAGACAGACATCAAAAAAGTCTTGGAAAATTCAGATATGATCTTTATCACTTGTGGATTAGGAGGAGGAACAGGTACTGGTTCAGCTCCCGTGGTTGCTCAAGTCGCTAAGAAGATGGGCATCCTTTCAGTAGGTATTGTGACTTTGCCATTCCATATGGAAGGAAACCGCCGTTTTGAGAACGCGATGATCGGGCTGGAAAAGTTAGAACAGACCATCAACACCCTGATTGTCATCCCTAATGAAAAGCTGCTGGAACTTGCACCTAATCTGCCTTTGCATACTGCTTTCAAAGTAGCTGATGAGATTCTTACTAATGCAGTTAAAGGTATCGCAGAATTAGTGACTAAAGCAGGGCTAGTAAATCTTGATTTTGCAGACATCAAAGCAATCATGAGTGAAGGAGGAGTAGCCTTGATTGGAGTGGGTGAATCTGATACAGAAGACCGTGCCATGGAATCAGTGCAGAAAGCTCTGGAAAATCCCCTGATTGATGTAGATATTGCCAATGCTACCGGCGCCCTGATCAATATTGCTGGAGGAGAGAGCCTTACTTTAAGTGAATCCAAACAGATTGTGGAGACTGTGGGTCAGAGGCTTGATCCTAATGCCCGGATTATCTGGGGAGCCCAGATCTACAAAGACCTGGATAAGACTATCCGCACGATGGTGATCATCACCGGAGTGAAATCTGACCAGATCTTCGGACCTCAGCGAACTATTGGCGATAAGAAGAAGAAAGAGATTGAAAGAGAGCTAGGTATAGAATTCTTTGATTGAACCTGGCTTTCGGAAACATGTCAAGAACCACTGGTCAATATGCTTGAAGACCTAATGTCTTCTGCATCCTGGAAACTAAAAAAGTTTCCCGGGACACAGAGAACTACATTCTCTGGTGGAATACCTTGGGTTTAAGAAAAGTCAACTTAAAACATTCGCAAAAAAACGAATGTTTTATAGATAACTCAAAAGAGTTATCTAAAATGATTCGGAAAATACCGAATCATTTATAAATAAAATACTTATTTATTGGGTAATGGAAGTTTACCAAGAGAGCAAGCTCCAAAAGATTAGGAGATTTTTTAAAGAGACATATCGAGTCTTGAAGATTACTAAAAAACCCAACAAAGAGGAGTTCAAGACCACAGTCAAGGTGACTAGTATCGGGGCAGCAGCTATTGGCGCGCTTGGTTTTTTGATCTTCCTGATTAAACAATTATTATTTTGAGATTGAAAAAAATGGTTGAAACAAAGATCTTTGGAATACGAACTGCAGCTAACAGAGAAGACCAAGTAGTAGATTTTATGACTTCTAAATTACATAAAGAGACCCAGATTGAAGTATATGCTATTGTCAGACCCCATGGAATGAGGGGTTACATCTTTGTTGAAGCGTTATCAAAAGAGCAGGCTGAATTAGCCATTCAAGGAGTACCTTATGCCCGGGGAGTTCTTCCCAGCGATATTCCTTATGGTGAAATCGAGCACATGCTCGAACAGGTCAAAGTGGAGATGAATATCAGAAAGAATGATATTGTCGAGATCATCTCCGGTGCCTTCAAGAGAGAGCAGGCCAAAGTGATCAGGATCAACAAGCAGAAAGAAGAGATTGTTGTTGAACTGTTGGAAGCAGCTGTGCCTATCCCGATAACTGTAAAGATGGACGCAGTCAAAGTCATCAGGAGAGAAGATGATTCTGTCGAAGAATGAGTTCTTTAAATTTAGATTTGCAGCTAGAGAAAGCAGTTGAGAAGATTAAAGAAGCTAATCCTAAAAACATCTTGATCCAGCTTCCTGACGGACTGAAACCAAAAGCTGCTGAGATCAAGGGAGAGTTGGAGAAACATACTTCTGCAACCATCTACTTCTGGCTGAATTCATGTTACGGTGCCTGTGACATTCCGGAAGTCAAGGGGATTGATCTGCTGATCCAGTTCGGGCATACTGAATGGAGATGATACCATTACTTTTTAAATTATAAACGAAATATTTAAATATTTGTAATGGTATAATTGGTAGATGAATATAATTAAAAAAAAAAGATTCTATTATTTAGGTCATTCGTTCAGAAAAGACAATAAAGTAGTTTATCGAGAGAAGTATTTAGGGAAAGAAGTTCCCGGAAATATTACAGAGATAAAAACTGCCTTTCTGGAAGCCTGCCGACAGGAAGGCGTATTCAAGAAACTGAAGTGGATACAAAAGAATTTCCAGGAAGAATGGAAACGATACCCGGAATCTATCAAGAAAAAGGTTTTAGTTGATCTCTCTATTGATTTTACCTACAATTCTAATGCGATTGAGGGTTCGACGATAACTCTTGATGAGACTGAAGACTTAATCAAACAGAAGATCTCTCCCCATAAGCCACTAAAAGATGTGCAAGAGACCATCAATCATTCCAAAGTCTTTCTTCAGGCTTTGAATGGAAAAAAAAGCTTGTCTTTGGGACTTATTTTGGAATGGCATCAACAGCTGTTTAATGATACTAAATCAGATATCTCTGGAAGGTTGCGGGAATATTTAGTAAGAGTGGGAAGTTATCTTGCTCCAGACTGGCAGGATCTTCCAGGATTGTTAAAGGATTATTTCAAATGGTGTGTTAAAAATAATAAAACAATGAATCCGGTAGAGCTGGCTGCCCGTGCCCATTACAAATTTGAGAAGATCCATCCCTTCGGCGATGGCAATGGAAGAGTGGGCAGGCTGATCATTGCATACACTCTCCGAAAACACAGTTATCCTCTGCTGACTATAGAGTATAAGAAGAGAAAATCTTATTATCATGCTTTATCTAAAACAGAGGAGGATTTTGTTAATTATTTTATCAGAAGATATTTAAACTATCATAAAAAATATTTAAGAAATGCCCCTGTGGTTTCAGATCAACTAAATTAATCTGACCACATGTGCTCATTACATTCGCCCCTGTGGTGTAGTCCGGTCTTCTGTTAAAGAAGGGACAAACTATCGTATTGC
>JBDREV010000133.1:0-3933 GCA_043819375.1 Candidatus Woesearchaeota archaeon | reverse complement strand
GCAGGAGTGCTTAAAGTGACACTCATATTGCAGTTGACCGGTGAACCTCCCACATCCCATGAACCTGCTGAAGAGTAAGGGTAGCTATCAGTAACGGTTGCTTGATTTGAATCTGTTCCTGCAATAAACAAAGGACAGGTTGCATGTCCCCAATAGTTTCCTTGGTTATTGAATGATATTTCATCAGGCCATGTTCCTGCATACACATTTAAAACATTATTATAGATATTGTTTTGCCAGATCCGAAAGTTCTGGCTGGCGAGATTCAATCCCCGTCTAGCTGAATTGATCATAGTATTGTTAGTAATATTAGTCACTCCTGAACTACCATAATAAATTGCATCAAGGATAGTGTTGTTGATGTAATTATTGCTAAGGACACCAGAAGAAGACCCGGACATATAAATCCCGTACCTGTTAGTGTCTAAATTGTTACCTCTGACCATATTGCCTGTTGTTGCCAACGATATTCCATATCCTTGAGTAGAGTCTGTATTTGAAGATATATTGTTGTTTAATATGGAGCAACCGCTTGCACTTGCCGCAATTTTAACTCCCATTGCCCAATCAGCTATGTTACAGTTCTGTACAGTTATATTGGGTTGGTTTTGAAGCAAGATACCTGAACTTAAAACCTGATCGACTCCATCTATCATATATCCTGCGCAGTCAAGAACAACATTGGGTTGGGTTATTTCCAATCCTGTCAAAGTAACGCAACCAGTCAGATTATCAGTCGCATTCAAGGTTCTTGATTCATTCAAAGTGTCTCCGCAGTTACAAACAGTAGTTCCGCCGCAGTTAGCTGCATATGCAGTAAAAGCTAGACTAGATAACAAGATTAAAAACAAGAGTATTTTTTTCATAACTATCACCATCTTTTTTATTTATAAAAACTATCAGAAGAAAAGGATAATCTTATTTTATATAAAAGTTTCTTTAATAGAAGATAATTTACAAACAAGAATACAATTCCGCAGCCACATCCACACAAGCAGGGAATCTGTTCTCTGGCAGGGGCTCAATGCACTTGTTGATGATATCCGCTAACTTCCCTTTCTTTTCAAATTTTTCTCTGATCTGCAGAGGGTAGATGCTTAAATTAAACTTTTTGGCTACCATGCCCCAATCCATCGTTCCGCTAAAAGGATTTAATCCCGTCAAAGCAAAATATAGGGACATTCCCAGATTGTACTGATCCGATTGAAAATCAAGTTGATTATTAAATAATTCTGGAGCCATATACTTCATCGTTCCAACCTGAGAACTAAACAGGATATCTTTATCATCAAGATGTTTTGACAGGCCGTAATCGATTAGATGCACATCACCATTGACAATCACATTCTCCAATTTAACATCCCTGTGGACAATCCCTTTTTCCTTATGCAGCCGGTCAAGTTTGGCTGCCAGGATCACAAATTTTTCCAGGATCTTTTTGCCGTCTGTTTCCATCTCAACATAATCAGTTAAGGTGGCTCCTTCCACAAACTCCATCAGAAGATACGGCCTTCCGCTCAGCTTGTCAGAACTGTTCAGGATCACTTTAGGGGCAATCCTTAATTCTGCACTTTCATGCTGTAGTTTGGCTTCGTTCTTGAACAGTTTGCGGTGCAGGAAAGAAGCCTGTTTTCCGATCTTGATAGCATACTTTTTACTGCCCCATTCTGCTGAAAAGATATAACCTAAACCTCCTTCTCCAATCTTCTGGATATTGTCAGGTAAAGAATGTTCTTCGATACAGAACCGATCCGGAAAGGGAATCTCTTCGATCAGAGAGAACAGATGATAGATATCAGCAACATTCTTCAGAACTGTTTCAATCAAAGAGTCCTGCCTGAAATAATCTAAAGAGACAGTATTCTCTGGTCCAGGAGATTGATTGAGGGTTCTAATAAGCATTTTTCCATATTAACCACCTCTTAGTGATAATTAAATTAAGAAGTATTTAAAAATCTTTCGCTATTTTATTAACTAATTGGTGATAACAAACAAAGAAAACTACTAAAATTACCTACAACCCAAAAAAAGTTTACACAACTAGTAGAGAATAAAACTAATCTTTCTTGCTCACATACTCGCCGCTCTTCAGATCCTTATCAACTTTACAGCCATCACCAACAAACGCACCAATCTCTCTTTCTTCAGCTTCCTGGCTCTTGCTTTCAATCTTCACTCCTTCACTCAGGATTGTCCCTTCACCCAAAACAGAATCCCGCACTAAACATCTTTCCCCTAACCGACTCTTCTTGCCCACCACTACATTATCTAAAGTTGTTCCTTGTTTAACCACAGAATTATCACCAATCGCAGTAAACCCAGTGATAGTACAATTCTCTCCGATCTGACAATTCTTGCCGATGACAATATTACCTTTCAGTAATGTTCCTTTTCCCACTACTGTCTCTTCACCAATATCCACTGAGCCTTCTACTACAACCCCTTCTTCCAATCTTCCCTTGATAGAGATTCCAGGATTATCTTCCAACATCTCCTCAGTTGCTTCCAGAATATGCCAAGGACAGCCCACCGGGATCCAGAACCCTTTGACCTCTTCATAATGCATCTTCCCCAGCTTAGCCAACTCGCGCACAGCATCTGGGATCTCATATTCTCCCCGCTCGCTTTTCTTCAAGCTTTTCAGGATCTCAAAAACTTCCACATTGAAAAAGTACATTCCCACATTGACCAGATCAGAGATATATTCTTTGGGCTTCTCGACAATATCAACAACAAGTCCTTGCTCAACAACCACAGCCGCAAAGGAAGAAGCATCTTTCTCTTTCTTGACCAACAGGCAGTTCTCATATTTAGAGATTGATTCCATATCCTTCCTGGAAAACAGATCATCACCATTCATCACCAAAAAACTTCCGCGAATCTTCTTCTCAGTCTGCAGCAGGGCATGTCCAGTCCCTAACTGCTCTTCTTGGACCACATAGATTATTTTGATCCCCAGATAGTTATCACCAAACTTTTCCATGATCATATCTTTCTTGTAACCCACCACTAAGATCACTTCATCCACCAATCCCAGCATCTGATCCAGATTATGCTCTAAGACTGGCTTATTAGCTACTTCCACCAAGGGTTTTGGTTTATCAGTAGCTAAAGGATACATCCTGCTTCCTTTTCCCGCTGCTAAGATCACGGCTTGCATAGCTCTTCCTCCAACTCCGCAAAGTTATAAATTATCCTATCAGCAACTTCCAGCTCATTTTTAGGTTCTAAACTTGCATACTTACCTTTTTTGATCAAGATTGTTCTCAGACCTAATTTATTTCCATAATAGATCTCTGAATCAACTCGATTCCCGACCACCCATACTCTTTTTTCATCAAATTCTGCAAGGATCATCTTGAAACAATCAAATTTTTCCTCATCGTTTTCACAGACCACGATTTTATCAAAACAATTCCGTATTCCCAACAGGTCAATCTTTTTAGTCTGGATCAAAGGATCTCCTTTAGTGACCAATATTTTGATAAAATCTTTCCGATCTAAGATCTCTTTTACTCCCTGACAAAGTTTAATCTCATCCATATTGTCTAAATCTCCATCTAGCTGCTCAGTACAATTATACAAAGTATCATCCAGATCAAATATTATCAACAATCTTCATCAGCTCCTTGGCCAATTTTTTAGAGTCGTGACGAATCAGGTTCTTCTTCATCAGTTCTCCCTTAGCATCTTTTAATTCTGTACTCAATAAGTCCGCAGTGATGATCCGCTCATCATCAAGATCATTCTCAACCAAACTCCCTTCTTTTGCATAAAATTCCACCAACTGTGGAGGGGGAACACTATTATTGACAATCACGTAATCAAAGATATCTTCTCCGATATATCTTTTGATCTCATCAACATAATCGCTGACCTTAAAGTTGGGGGTCTGTCCTTGTTTATTGACTAAGTTTACCACAAAGACAATCT
>JBDREV010000132.1:0-3834 GCA_043819375.1 Candidatus Woesearchaeota archaeon | reverse complement strand
AAAAGATGGAGGAATCTTTTATGAGGGGGAGCCGCTTAAGTATTATGATTGTGTCTACCTCAAAGGTTCGTTCCGTTATGCCCATCTGCTTAGATCAATCGCTAACCTGCTCGAGGATAAAACCTATATGCCGGTGAGTTCTACGGCGTTCACCATTGTTCATAACAAGCTCTTGACACATCTCTCCTTACAGAAACATAACATCTCCATGCCTAAGACATATATCTCCTCGACGGTGGAAGCTGCCAAAGGGATTCTCAATAAAGTTAATTATCCTATTGTGATGAAACTACCTGAAGGAACGCAAGGTAAGGGAGTGATGTTTGCGGATTCGGTCAGCTCTGCTTCTTCAATGCTTGATGCACTGAGTGCACTGAGACAGCCGTTCATCATCCAGGAGTATGTGGAGACTGGAGGTTCAGATATCAGGGCGTTAGTTGTTGGTGATAAAGTGATTGCCTCAATGAGACGGAAAGCCCAGAAAGATGAAAAAAGAGCCAATATTCATGTGGGCGGAACTGGAGAATATGTTGAGCTGGATCGTATCTCCAGGAAACTGGCAGTGGACACAGCCAAAGCATTAAATTCAGATATCTGCGGTGTTGACATTTTAGAAGGTCCTTTGGGCCCAGTGGTGATAGAAGCGAACATCTCTCCTGGATTGCAAGGATTGAGTTCAGTCTCTAAAGTCAACATAGCTGATGAGATCGCCAGGTTCTTGTTCAAGAGAACAGAAGAGAAGACCGGAGTGAAAAAAGAAGTCAAAAAGACAGCAGTGATGAAAGATATCGTCAAAGATATGAACTGTGTTGATTGTGAAGAGATCATCACCTCTTTGGAGTTCAGGGGTGAAAGGATCCTGCTTCCAGAATTGATCACCAAGATGACTAAGTTTGATGATGATAAAGAATATACAATTAAGGCCAAGAAAGGAAGATTAGAGATCGAAGAGTTCAAGTTGTGAGAGAAATAAAAAAATCATTTCTTCTTAGCTTTCTTAACATCTTGCTTGAACCAGATCAGATAGATGATCGGCAGCAGTCCGAAGAGATTGATGACTAAGATAGCGATGAACCAACTTTTATGCTTGGCCTGGGCAGAATGCCATAAACCAATCCCTTTCCAGATGACTTCCCAGATTGAGACTAAGATCAATCCAATCAGCATTCCTATGGACATCTCTCCAAAATTAACAAATTGTTCTATCATTTTTTACCTCCTTTTTTTCGCAGATCTTCTTTTTTCGGCTTGAACTCTTTATGCCGATGATGAGACATCTTAGTGAATAATCTTGATTTGGTTGTTGCTCTTAAGCTCCTCAGACCCATCCGGATATATTTGAGGAATTTTTGGCTGCGTGAGAGTGAAGCAAACCCTTTCCTTAATTCCAACGTCTCATGCATAATTGACTGACCTAACGTGATTGTTCCTGCAAAGATCACTGCTCTGAATAAATAATCAACCAGCAAGAAGAAAGGAGTCAAAGGCAAGACTGCCAGGATATCCAGCCAGTAACTCTTGAAAAAGAATTTGACACTGCGGGCGTGGATAGCCAGAAAGATCAGATCGATGATGAAAACTGCCAGCACCAGATAGTCTGTGATATGGATGATCAGTTGAACAGTATGGTCTTCAGAATGGAAAAACAATTCCACTGTAATCAGAATCAACAGAGCAATAATTGCTGGGGGAATCAGCTTAGCATTATAGTGCTCAATCTTTTCCCAGAATCCTCTGCCCGCTGTTTTCTTTTTCATCTTTCCTCTTTTAAGGAAGTAAATCCTCGGCGTTTATTAATTTTGTTGCAGAAATAAAATCAGGAGAACTCTTTTTTCTGGCCATATCTTTCCATCAAACAATCATAAATCTGATCAATTGGTATGCCTTCTCTTCGAGGTAGTTTTAAGCCAAGTATCTTAGCGGCAACAATTCCAAAATATGCTCTGGCCCGATCTGTTTCAGTATAATTTTTTGGCTGATATAAACTGTTTAAACTATGCTCTGTCTGTCTAAAAAGCTCTTTGATCACTCTCTCGCTTGGCTTAGGCAGATCAAATAAAGATTCAAGATCTTTGATGTCAAAATGACTGTCTTCTTTTTCAGTATCTTTGGTTCTCTCTGATAGATATCCCTCGATTACAGATAAGATCTCTGAGAACCTGAACGGTTTTTTGATAAAGCTGATCCCCAATTTTTTAATTCTTTCCTTGAGTTTTGGATCTGGACTGGCAGTGATCAGAGCAACCTTCATATCCGGATGATTTTCATGCAGATACTCACAGAGGTCAGAACCTTCTGTCTCCGGAAGCATGTGATCAATATAAGCAATATTGAATTTTTTATATAACAAGATATCCATTGCATCTTTGACTGATTCAACTGTAATCACCTCGTGCTGATGGTTGTTGGTGAGATAAGTCCAGAGCATATTCCTGATTTCTTTCTCATCATCAACTACTAGAATATCTAAAGAATCACCCATGATTATTTTAAGTACTGGGTTTTATATAAATTTTACTTAAGTTTCAGGCTCTTGTTGATCTTGCCCAGGTCTTCAACAAGATCAGAAGCGATAAAAGAATACCCTTTTTTCTTTTTGAGAAGCATATCACCAACATAACCATTGAGATAGGCAGCAGCACAGGCGCTTTTGAACTGATCTTTAGTCTTGGCCAGGAATCCTGCAGCCAATCCTGCTAGTACATCGCCTGTTCCTGCTTTAGCCATTCCGGGATTACCTGTTTTGTTCAAGGAAATCTTATTCCTGGAAATAATGATATCTGTGGCTTTCTTGATCAGGATCACATTTTCATTCTGGAGGAAATACTTTAGATTTCCTTGCAATGTATCAGCAATCTCTTTGGGATTAGATACCCTCAATTTAGGTAGAAGGAACTCTTTCTTGCTGTTGACCAACATCTGTTCTAATTCTGCAAAATGGGGAGTGAGGATAGAATTATGTGGCTCTTTGAAGGATAATGCCTTGAGAGCATCAGCGTCAATCACTTTCGGCTTCATTGATTTCCTGACGAAATAGAGTATGCAGCGGTCAGCCTTTCGGGTCATACCGTTACCGATCAACACAGCGTCAAATTTTTCGCTTAATCTTAATAACTCCTTGGCATGTTTTAAAGTGAAATAAGCTCCGCTGAATTTTTTAGTGATCAGATCTGGAGAAAGTTTGTTGATGGCCCAAGCAACTTTTTCCGGAGCAGCAATTGTGACTGAATCACATCCTGCCCTCAAAGCAGCCAATCCGGCTAAGGCTGGAGCACCCACATAATCTTCAGAACCGCCGATAATCAACAGGTTGCCATTATCTCCCTTGTGGGCAGTTTTCTTTCTCTCCATCAATTTTTTGATTTGGTTGATATTCATTTAGACCCGCCTCTTTTAGATAAATTTAGGGTTCTAAATGCATAAAACCTTATATAACTTTGTTTTAATTGTTGAGTAAAAACTTGTTGATTTTGTCTCTTATTTATAAAGGAAGGAATTGTTTTGAAGGTTTTAGATTTAGGGATGGTTTAAAAATTGTTTTTGAGAAGCGGTTTCGGTAAGGAATAACTTTTTAAAGAATATGCGTTTTAATTAGCTGGTGGCCCTGTAGCTTAGTCTGGTGGAGCGCGGCTCTTATATGGGTACGTTCTACTCAATACCTCAGGTAAAGCCGAGGTCGTGGGAGAGTAACAGTTTTGCTGTTATTCCACGAATTCAAATCCCGTCAGGGCCACTTTTTCTTTTTGAGAAATAAGAAAGTGAATGCGGCAGCCGAGATTTGAACTCGGGTCACAGCCTCTTTGCGTTAGAGGCATGGCAAGGCCGTATACTGAC
>JBDREV010000131.1:0-13500 GCA_043819375.1 Candidatus Woesearchaeota archaeon | reverse complement strand
GTTGAACCTGATCTTGAAGTTAGGATTATTGCTGGCGGAAGCAGGCAAGCTGTAGCTGTAGAAAGTATATGGTATAATATCCTCAGTCTGTGGCAGCACATTAATCCAGCTAGTTCCGTTATACCAGTCCGCGGAGATATACTCTCCCCCATCTAAAGCATAGGTCTGAGCATAGAAGCTGAATTTTACTGTAGTATAACCAACTGTGCTGATACTATTTTCTACAGTGGTCAATCCTCTTGGATCTCCTTCCATCGCATAGGCTCCCTGGTAAGAGTCAGTATCAATATACCAGCCGCTGCCGGCAGTGTTGGTCCAATTGTTGGTTGCCAGATTGCCTGATTCAAAGCCGTCAAAGAAAGTACCATTTACTTCTGCCAGTCCGGGATCCTCTGCGGAGAGGATGAAAGTGTAATCTTCTCCAGGATAGATTCTCTGCAGTAAGCTCCATTCACCGTAACAGGACTGGGTAGTGAAGTTCCAGTCTTTACATTTGTACAGGGAAGTTCCGGTTGCAGTTACCGTGACCGTAGCATTGGTGAAGTTGAAGGCAGTAGGATCGATGGCATACATCTGCACATAATCTGTTCCTTCTTCAGGGATATCTTCATACCTGATGAATTCAGAGACATTCTCAAAGACCTCGATCTCATCAAAGAGCATCTCTTTGACTGGTCCTTTGTCAAATTTAACTTTCAGGTCATAGACTCCTTCATCCACTGCTTTCCTGCCCTTGCCGCTGGCTTTGCTCTCTGTAGTGATTGTATCAATAAATTCTATGGTGCTGTCAACTGCCTGTCCTTTGCTGTCTTTGATCTCGCTGTTAAACTCAACTTGAGACGGTTCTCCGAACTCAAATACTTCTGAAGATTTACCTACTTTGATCCTGAAATATTTCTTCTTGCCGTAATCAGGAACAGTCAAAGTTACATTTTCTCCAGCCACTGAACTGTTCTGGCTCAAGTCGTAATTATCCAGTTTACCAATAATTGTGATCGGCAGTTCCTCTACTGAATCATGATGGAATGTAACTGTTAAGGTTCCAGTTTCATCAACTTCAGCTGAATCGATTATCACTTCATAATTTGGATCATCTTTGATCTTTTCGTAAGTGACGTTAGTCAAGTTCTCGGCAGTTTCGATAAAGGCAGCAGAGTTTTCAAATTCAACAGTGTAGCTTTCGTTCTCAAAGATTGTCTTGAGTAGTACGAATTCTCCTGTACATCTCTGCCTGCTGAAGTCCCACTCTGCACATTCGTAAAGCTTGTTTCCTTTGGCAACCAATCTGGCTTTACCGCTGCTGAATTCAACCAATGGATTGATGGCATAACTTTGCAGTACATCAACAATCGGCAGTTTGCTGTCGATCTCTAGGATCCTATTCAGATCTGTTTCAAAGACCATATCATTCAATTCAAGCTGTTTGATAGTGTGGTTATCAGTTACCATCTCCAGATCATAGCTTCCCTTCTCAATATTCAAGCTGTCTCCACTTCTGAGAGTCTCTTCAATTCCTTCAACTGTGATATCAGCTTCAACCAAATTATTGTTTTCATCAACAATTCTTAATTCCACATCCAGTGGCTGCTCAGCGAGATCTTCCACTGCATATTGCATACTTTCCAATTCTAGCTCAGTTCCTTTATCCAGCTCAACCACTAATTTAATCTCGGAACTGTTGATTCCGTTTGGCAGGATGCAGGTCTCAGAGCAGAGCTCTTTGAAATCAATCTCTGGAACCAAGATTTCCTCTTCCAAGGCTTCGCCTTCTACAAAGATCCGCTGTTCCATTGTAGTAATCACTCCATCAACAATGATAAACATTCCTGGTGTGTTAAATGTCCAGGAATAAGTCTGGCCCGGCTCCAAGTAATCACTTCTAATATTTGTATATGGGTTTCTGGCACCTACCACCATCGCATTTAATGGAGCTCTTTCTCCTCTCAAGTTCTGCCAGATGACAGTATCTCCTGTCTGAAGATTGAGTGTCTTGGGCTCGAATTCGCGGTAGGTCATATTTACATAGTAAGTATCTGGTCTGACCATCTCAATCTCTTCAATGATCTCTTCAGTAACATTCTCTTCGATTTCTTCAGTCTCGTTCAGAGAGTCAATGGTCTCATTTAGTGTGGTTGTTTCGTTGACGGTAACATTGGCAACTGTTCCTGCTCCTCCAGAACCACCACCAATCACCTCTGTGATATTGGTAGCATTGGTCAAATTTAATACTGATTCATTGATAGTTAGATTGGTCGTTCCATTGATAGTAACATTTGCTAAAGTTTCATTTACTGTCACATTGATCTCGGCAACAGTTTCGTTGGTGGATACATTATCAACTGTTGTTTCATTCACTTCAATAGTTTCGTTAATAACTTCTGTTACACTTTCATTCACAGTGACTGTTTCAGTTACATTTTCCACATTTTCTTCAGGGATATCAACTGTCACATTCTCTTCAGTTACCACTTCTTCAATCACTTCATTTACTGGCTGTGCAGCAGTTTGTGTATCTTCAGCAACAGTATCTATAACTTGTTCTTCTACAACCATCTCTTCAATCACTGGCTCTTCTACAGTTTCAATAATCTCTTCCTCGACTTTCTTTTCTTCTTTAACTTCTTCCTTCTGCTCCTCTTTTTCTGCCTTCTCTTCCTTAACTTCTTCTTTACTTTCTTCTCCGGCATCAGCCACATCTACCACATAACCAGTAACTGAGCTCAATTCATCTTGAACGGCATCGTCTTCCGTAAAGACAAGATACCTTGTGCCATTAATCTCCAAATACACTTTAGCAGAACCTTCACCGATGATCTTTCCAGTCAATCGTAAGCTTCTCAAGTCGAACAGTTCCGGATGCTGCTCCAGCACAATCGTCTCTTCTCCATTTTGGGTGAACCTCAAACCAAGATCTTGTGAATAGCTGAGCCAGCTGTCCTGTCCGGTGAACAGTCCAGTCAATCCGCCTGGGAAGAAGAATACTCCCCCTAAGATCATCAGCAGAGCTAAGACTAGGAAAATGTCTCTAAGTCCATGTTTCATCGGCTTACTTGCTGACATCTTTCCTCTTTGCTCTTTGATAAACTGTCCAGACTGTCTTCTGATGAAGATTAAGCAGTCTAGATATCTGGCTGAATTTGAGATTGAATTTTTCTTTGAGATATTTGACAATAGATTCTAAGACACTATATTTGCGTTCAGCGATGACTGAAGTGGGCAGATCATATTGAGAAATTTTGATTTCAAACAGAGCAGGAGATTTGGCTTTGGCCTGGCGATAAGAAGAGGAGATAGTATATTGGCTTCTTTCCAGCAGCTCACCGATCTCCCTGAAATTTAGCTCGCAGTTTTCTCGGAGATATTTGACAATGGCTTCAAAAGAGCTTAATTTAGAATTGAAGATGCAAAGAGGGATTCTTTCAGGAGAACATTTTTTGGAAAGCAGGCTGATCAATTCCTGCTCATCCAGCTGAAATTTTTGTTTGATCTGCTCAATTTCCTGATAGAATTCACTAGCAAAATCTCTATTTTTTCCAGATTTCTGGCTCTTTTTTGCTATCATGTAAGTACTTATTGCTATTACTTGTTATTATGTAAGTAATTTCTAGCTTATTTTATGTATGATCTTTTCTTATCATGTAAGTAATAAGTAGCTATTATGTCAGTATATATAAAGTTTACTCCTCTTATTGTTTGTTTACATGTAAGTAATTATTGTTATTATGTAAGAATAGACAGCAAAATTTCGCGCCCACAACAAATTAGTATGTAAGTATTAATAGTTATTATGTAAGTATTAAACAGCCAGAATTTTTCTTCGTAGAGTTAATCAATATTAACAAACAATCACTCTTCTTTCAGAAAATTGTCTAACTCTCGGTAAAGATCTAGATAATATAAGTTCCCTTTGTATCTTCCTTTGACAGTGTTGTCCTGGATGTATTCTCTAACCACTTCTTTCAACACAGCAGTAGTCATCTTGCCCACCCTGGTCTCTTCAATCTGTTTTTCTAAGCTCATCTACTCCAACTTTAATCTTTTATTTTTAAAATTTTCTTAGAAAATGTTTAATATTCTAGTCTCTCTTTCAGTATCCCGATCAACTTTTCTATCTCTTCTTTATTCTTATTATAGAAAGAGATGTCAATCGCTTCTCCATAATAATTCAGTCTGTTCCTGAGATAGCTCAGCTGAGAGATCAGATTTGCCTCAAATTCATAATCCGGATTCTTTCGGTAGAAGTGAGTGATCAGGCATTGATGGTTTTTTGATTTAAGTCCATCTTTGAGCATCAGGGCAGATAACAGTTCTTTGATAATCTCGTAATAACCTTCAATGATGAAAGAAACATTTTCTTTAGTGGGTTCTGCGGTTTTGACAAACCTTAATCTACTTTCAGCAACTTCCTTGATTGATCTTATCTTCTCTTCATCAGGGGTCACTTTCCTGATGAACTCTTTCTCACATCTGCTCCATTCCATCAGATTCATTTTCTGATCTTGAAATACCCCCCTAATTTGATTCCGTTGATAACATTATTGAATAATCTATCTGGCAGGTCATTGATGTCTTTCTCCACAAAAATTTGGATCTTGTGCTTAAGTTTCTTTTCAAAACCTGTTAAGTCAAGCTCCTCTTTGGTAGATTCAATAAACAGATCAATATCACTGTCCTGATCAGATTCTCCTTTTCTGAATGATCCGAACAGGATGATACAGGAAGGCTGCAGCTTTTCTGTGATAAAATCAACCAATCCACTTTCAAATATTTTTGTGATATAAAAGAAGGTTTTCTTCACTTTGAAGATATTTGAACCGGCAGCTTTATTCTCTTCAAGCAGGCCTTCTTTGTTCAGCTGGAGCAAATGATTGTGCACAGTTGATTTGGGTATCTTTGTTCTTACCGCCAGCTCTCTGACTGTGAAATTCTTTTCTGGGTTCTCATAAAAGAGTTCCATCAACTTGTCCAGATTTTTGGATGATTGTCCCATTTTTTGTACTTAAGTCCAAATTATTGGACTGATATATAAACTTTTTCTTAGAAAAATAACGGGCTAGCTGCGATTTAGATCATGGCAAATCAGCAAACATCATTTTAACTTTCTTTATCTATTACTTGTAATAAATTAAACATTAATTAGATAACTATTAGTTACTAATAACTAATATAAGAACAAATTACCAAAAAATTTAAATAGTTAATCTGCTTTCCAATAATAAATTTAAACAAAATAATTAAATTATTTATTATCTGTACTCAAAATGAAACTGGCTTCGAAAACATATTATAACTTCGCTCAACAGGCAGAACAGTTGATGGAAGAGGAAAAAGATGAGCAAAAGAAGAAAGAATACCGAAAAGTTGCTGGTCAAAACTATTTCTATTCAGCGGTTGAAGCTATTGAAGGGATCCTTAAAACAGCAGGAGTTGACCTTTATGCAATCAATAACCATAATGACCGATTAACTATCGTAAAAAAGAACAGCCTTTTGTTTAAGGAAGCAGCCAATCTGATCCTGAAGTTAGAGATCATGATCAACCATGATTACCGGAGGAAAGTAGCCTACAAGGGAGAAAACAGCAATAAATTTTTACTGGTGAAAGAGTTGGCTGAGATCTGTCAAAATGAAATCAACTAAAACATACGGAGAGAGAAAGATCAGCAAGATTGATCCGCAAGAATTTTTAAAACAGCAATTTGGGTTGTTGATTGACATACTAAAGAAGGAACTTCCCAAGTTTAAAGAGATCAATGCAACTGTGTTATTCGGTTCTTTTGCCAGAGGAGATTATTCGCTCAGGCATTCTGATATTGATATCATGATTTTTTTAAACAAACTGGAAGAGGATCGAACTTTAGAGGAAAAAATAAGGAAGAAAATAATCAGTTTAAATCTGGGTCAAGAGCTTAATGTCCACATCCTATTTCAATATTTAAGAATAGGCGAAGAAGATAAAAGCTTAATGCTGACCGTGGCTGATGAAGGTAAAGTGATCTTTGCTAAGGAAACTTTAGTTATCTCTAACGAACTGTTGGGATTGAAAAGTTATTTTTTGATCAGATTTGATACTGCCCAAGCTGAACCAGTGGTCAAGAATAAACTCCAGCGGTTTTTACATGGCTATACCATCAAAGGGAAAAAATATATTGGGATAATAGACGAAGAAAGGGTGCTAAGCGCAGGCAAGGGTGCCATCATTGTGCCTCAAGAACTTCTCAAGAAAGTATTGTTCTTTGCTCAACAGATTGGGATCAAAGCTGTGCAGAAAGCTAAGTTTTACCGGTAATCTAAAAAAACAACGGACTGATTGTCACCTCAATCAGGGCAGACAAAAGCGGGGGCTAAATATTTAAAGTTCTATTTCCTTTAGTCTAAACGATGGTAGATCAGGAATCTCAAAAAGGATTGATTGTCTTCCAAGGCAAGAGAATTCGAAGAACTTGGTTTAATGATGAATGGTGGTTTTCTGTAGTTGATATAATCGGAGCACTAACCCAAACCGATCGGGCTAGAAAGTATTGGTCTGACTTAAAAACTAAGCTTGCGGAGGAAGGTTTTGAGTTGTCCGCAAAAATCGGACAACTGAAATTAGTATCTGCTGATGGTAAATCCTATTTCACAGACTGCGCTAATACAAAAAATATGTTTAGAATCATCCAGTCAATTCCATCTCCTAAAGCAGAGCCGTTTAAGCAATGGCTGGCTCAAGTTGGTTATGAACGAGTTGAAGAAATCCAAAATCCAGAACTAGCTCAGAAGCGGATGAAAGAGATCTACAATCAAAAAGGTTATTCTGAAGACTGGATTGAGAAAAGAGTTAGAGGCATAGCTATAAGAGATGAACTTACAGATGAATGGAAAAAAAGGGGTTTGCTTAAAGAAAAAGAGTATGCGATACTTACAGCAGAAATTTCAAAGGCTACTTTTGGTATGTCTCCCAGCGAATATAAGGAATTTAAGGGATTGAAAAGAGAGAATTTACGAGACCATATGGATGATCTAGAGTTGATTTTTACAATGCTTGGTGAAGCATCTACTACCAGAATTGCAAGAGATAAAGATGCTCAAGGCTTTGTAGAAAATAAGGGAGCAGCAAAGAAAGGTGGGCTGGTTGCTGGTGCAGCAAGGAAAGAACTAGAACAGCAAAGTGTTAGGAAAGTATCCACTCCAGAGAACTATCTTTCTGAATCTGAAAAGAAGAAAAAGTTAAGTTCTAAAGAGAGCTCCGAACAATAGATCAATCACAACATCTTCTAAAAAAACAACGGACTGATCGTGACTTCGATCAAAGCAGAGATTATTAATAATAATAAGGCAATGCCAATCAGATTGATCGATCCTTTAGAGATTCTGAAAAAATTCTTACTGAAGATCTTTTCTTGGATTGCGGCGATGGAGATGATCCCTCCTGCCAGTCCTGCTACAAAATAAGCTACAATCTCCGGAATACCATGCACAAAATAACCCATCAAGCTGGTGGAGATGACCGTGAAACTGCTGCCTAAACTACTGCTCAATCCTTGTCGGATAGTTTCTCCTATCGCAGCACCCATCACCGAAGCATTCCAGGAGAGGATAAAAATTGCTCCCATCCCGTAGAATACGGAAAAGAGCAGGCAGAAAAACATAATCTTGAGATTATTGGAGAGGATGGTGACAAAAGATGATAAGCTGGAGATGAAATGACCTGTGGGCATGGTGTTGATGGTGATGATCGTATCGATCTGCACTCGGAAGATATCCTCCACCATCACTTTCGGCAATAAGAGATAAGTCATCAGGAAGATGAATACAAATCCTAAGAAGAGAAAAGTGAAGCTGCCGATGGCTTTGCTGTGTTCTCTTAACAGAGGGAATCTCTTCAGCTTTTTTTCTTTTCCTTCTTCGACTTCAATTGCTCTGTAGACGAAGGGAACTGCAGCGATTGCCGTCAGGGAGACCATGATGATGCTGACATAGCTCTGGAAGACCCAATAACTCAATACAATACTGAAGAAAGCATACACTCCTCCGATCAGGAACATCTTCCAGAACGCGGAGATACCTTTAGGATCTATCAGCCTCTCTAAAACCATAGAGAAATTAAATTTATTAATTATTTAAAGGTATTGGTCAGTTTTGCTGCTGCGTGAAGTCTGGTCAAACTGTTTGATCTCTTTCAGTAAATTCCTGGCTGCTTCTTTGACAAACTCTCCTCTGGATTTGTATCCCAATCCTCTTTTTTTAATCACCTTATCAATCTCTTCAATCAAATCACTAGGCAAAGCCACATTTGTATACTTACGCATACTTTTAGAATAATCTTAGTTTATATAACCTTTTTTGGTAACCCACATATAGATGAGTTATGTATCCATTAGTAGTGGAGAATGTATTTAATGAGAATTATTCTTATAATTATTCTCATGGTTATTTAAATCTTTGAGCAAATTCCTGACTGCTTCCTTGACAAACTCTCCCCTGGTCTTGTAACCTAATTTAGAACTCTGGATGATTATATCAATGCGCTCAATCAGATCACTAGGCAAAGCAATATTTTTGTAGTGGTTGAATTTAACCATTTTATTTTGATATTGCTATTACTTTATAATCTTTTTTACTTAAGTATGGGGTGTGTATCCATTACCCATTGATGATTACCTTTTCCAAATTCAGATTATAACTTTTAGTTGCCTGAAATTACCAACAGCAATTACTGTTATCAAATATTCTCTTGAATTTATTAAATGTTGTTCACCCATCATCAACTGATAACAAAAGATTTAAATAGTAGGTTATCTCTTAATATATTATCAAAAAAATATACCCTTATCAAAAATTATTTTATTCATTCAAATGGGAGAAATAATTGGTTCTAAAGTCAGATCTGATGGTAAGGTAGTCTTTAGTATCTTGATATCTCAGGAAGAAGCCCTTAATCTTCAAGGCCATCTGGATAATATCCGGGTCTTTTCTGACAATACTTTGGATGTCAAAACTAACCTTTCTGAAAGAGGCGCTCAGCGTTCCACTAAGTATTTTCTGATCCCCTCCCACTTACGTAAAGATTTATATATCCACAATAACGTCTCTTGTCAACGGCTGGATGTAGGGAATAAAACTCTCTTTGTTTATCTGATTGACAAACTGCAATTGTAAGATGGTATTAACTAAAACAGGTATTGATGGTTTTGATCCGCTGGTCACTGGCGGCTTTCCAAAAGGCTCTCATGTTTTGCTTAGTGGAACTCCAGGTACTGGCAAGACTATCTTTGCCTTGGAATTTATCTATAACGGCGCCACTAAATTTAATGAAAAGGGCCTTTACCTCACCTTTGAAGAAAAGGTCAGTAAACTCAAGAAGCAGGCGCTCCAGTTTGGCTGGGATTTTGATATATTAGAACGGGAAAGGAAAGCCAAGATCGTCAGCATCTCTTCTTCTGAATTAAGCAAGAACACAGTCAAAGACATCATCAGCATGGCTAAAAGCTCCGGTGTCCAGCGGTTGGTCATCGATTCTCTCTCCACTTTAGCTATCAACACTCCTCTGGTTTTCACCAATGTAACTGATCTTGGCGATTTCACTATCAAGCGTTTTGTTTATTCTTTCATCGATACCTTAAAAGAACTGAATGACACCACTGTTCTCCTTGTCTCCCAAAACCAATCCAATGACTCTCTTTCTAGCGACAAAGTTTCTGAATTCCTCTGTGATGGAGTTATCCACATCAGCTATGAATCTATGGGCGGTGATTACTCCCGCAGCTTAGTCATCAGGAAAATGAGACAGACTAAGCATGATGAAGATATCCACCCGTTGGAAATAAGCCAGGGGGGGTTGGTAGTCCACAATTTAAAATGAATACTCCTGAACTAGATCCATTTTCTAGAAGAGTTATTTCTCAAAAGCATTTTTCAGTCAAAAATGGAGAACTTTTGGTTTGGAATATCCCTATGGTCATGTTTCCTATTTATACTCATATTGAAATGTTCCAGCAGTTAAAAACTAAATATAAAAAAGAGTTTAGTGACACAATTTATCAAATTGCAGAAAGACAGAGCATCTTGGCAGTTGATTTCTATAAGACTAAATTTGGAGTTAAAGACAAAGTTCAATTAATTAAAGCATTACTAAGTCAATCTATTTTTCTTGGTCTTGGTGAATTAAAAATTATTAAACTAGATCTAAAAACGGGACATGCCTTTATACGTCAGGACATCAATCCTTTCGCTAAATATTTTCAACAATTATATGGAAAATCTTTTGATTGCTTAGATGATTATATGCGAGGTAATTTAGCTGGACAAATTGGAAGACTTTGTGAGAAAAAAGTGGTTTGCATTGAAAATAGATGTATCGCCAAAGGCGACGAATATTGTTCATATATTATCAAACCAATCAACGAAATCGAAGAAGAATTTAATTATCAAATTCCCCAAGAAAGATTCGCTGAAGCAAAAGATGATTTAAATAAACATAAAAAAATAATTGCTTCACCGAGGTGATCTGTATCCTAATTTTTTTATTAAATCCTCTAAGATCCGATTTGATACTTCTCCTTCCATCTTTGGTTTTGTTTTAGAATTTACCATTCTTACACAGTCATATCTTTTATTTTTCTTTTCAAACCAAGCCGGTAAAAACGCACATATTTCAAATCCAAATCTTTTAAGAATTTCCATCTCAGCTAGTTTATCAATCAATAAATCTGCTTGGAGATAATGTTTATTAATAAAATTTAAATTATCTAAATTTTGGATGTATACCGAATGATTAGAGATTAAGACATCCATTTTTATTTTGATATTTTGACCAAGGGATCCAACTATCACTTCTTTTGGAAGTTCTCCATATTGGTCTTCCAAATTTAATTGCTTAGTTATTTCTTTTATAACAGGCGCATTGTAAAGAGGATTGTTTGTATTCACTACTCTTTTCTTTTTTGCTTTTTCACATAGTCTATAACTTAAAAGGTATGTTTCTACTTCAGAAATTTTGAATAATGCTGGAAGAAAACCAGTAACTATCATCTTCAACTCTTCACTTATTTTGTAGATACTATCATTCCTTATTCTTCCTATTCCAACATCTAATCCTAATTTAAAACACTCCTCTGTAGCAAGAAAACATAATTTTTTTGCTATACCCTCTTCACGATATTCTTTAAGCACTGCTGTTTTGCCAATTTCAAAAGAATTATTCCAATAAGATAATGTTGCTATTGCACAGCCAACCAGTTCCTGTTTATCAAAAGCAAGATAACCAACATGGTTTTTATCTTTTATCACTTTCTCTAGGTTATTGGGATTAAAAAATTCTTTTAAAGGATATTTACCTTCAAACACTTCCTCAAATAGTTCTTTCATCAAATATTTATCTTCTTCTTTTGGTTTTCTAAAAATTAATTTTCCCATCTTATTTTTCAGCAACAATAAAATATAATTCTCCAAGATAGGTTTCTTCGTCTGCCTTGATTATTTTCTTAAAACCAATTTCTTTGAGAATATCTTCCAACTGCTGTACTCCATAGGTATTACGAATCCCATCTGTTTTTAGTTCCATGCTTGTTTCAATAAATTTTTTAGTTGCTGCTTTAAGTTGTTTATCATAAACGCCTCTTTCTTCAAACTCCTTTATTGTGAAATCAATTAATTTTGCATAATCTATAATCCTGATCGGTCCAGATATTGCTAGAATTCCCCTTTCAGTCAAAACACGATATAATTCCTGTAACATTTTTTTTGGTCTATCAACATAAAAAATAACATTATTAGAAACAACACCTTCAAACATACTATCTGGAAAAGGTAAGTTTTGAACATCTCCTGATCTTAATTCAACACTATCCCTTAATTCTCTCTCAAGTTTTCCGAAAGCATACGAGATCATTGCTTCATTATTATCAATACCATACACCCTCTTTCTTTTTTTTGCTAATTCTATTGCAATATTCCCTGTCCCACACCCCGCATCTAAGACCAGATTAGAAGAATCCATACTCTTGATTATCTTGTTTATTAACTCTTGATAAAGTGATGATTTACAAAGAAATGCATCGTAAGATTCTGCAAATTCAGTCCAAATATTATTTACCATCTGTCTTTCTCATTTTTCCATCAGGAGATATCAGCAAAAAATTCTTTCCTTCTACTTTATCAGCCAGCTTTTCCGCCGCGTATAAAACAGCTCCTGAACTGATACTTGCTCTAACTCTTTCATTATTCAATTTCTGAAGATATTTTTCAGCTGCCATTTTTTTAACTCTAACTATCTCGTCGGGAAAGGTCTTTGAATAAATCATCTTTTCATTTATCTTCCAAACATCACTATTTATTACTCCTTCAAGCGGTTCTTCTTTGTCCGACTCTACAGCAATTACCTTGGTCTTACTATCTTTTGCTTTAAGCACTTTACCTATTCCCATCACTGTTCCTCCTGTTCCTACTGCCGCAAGCAAATAATCAATTTGTTTTCCCTTTAGCTCAATATCTATTTCTTTCACAATTGGCATATAATACTGATCAGATTCTTTGCTCCGATATTGATCTAGCCAAAAATAACCTTCATTTTCCACTTTATCTTTCACTAATTCCAAGGTCTCTTGCCAATCTAGTTTAGACACAATTGCTTTTCCTCCATAATTCTCAATTTTATCAATTCTTTCTTTGCTCACAAAAGGGGGGAGCAGGATCTCTACCTTATAGCCTTTTTCTCTTGCAATCATTGAAAGCGCCACTCCGGTATTACCTGTTGATATCTCTATCAGTGTCTGACCTTTCCTCAGCCTCTCTTCTTCCTCAGCTTTAGTTACTAAGTAATCAACCAACCTATCTTTTATCGATCCAGAAGGATTCTCTCCTTCCAGTTTAATAAAAAAATTATTCTCCTTCTCGGTTAAACATAATAACTGGGTATTCCCAATTTTATCTATAAGGCCCATTTTAAATCAATAATTTTTTATATAACAGATCATCAACCACATCTATTCTTATCATCTCCGGGACATAAGCAACTTCTTTTCCCATCAGTAGTCTCTTATAGATCCCTGCCGCAATAATTCCTGTCAAATATGCTCCGTCACAGCTAGTTGGAACATTTCCTTGTTTTACTCTTCCCATAAAATATTCCGAGTCAATGTAATCTGAACTTTTCCCCATAATCTTATTGGGATTTAGATCCCAACCTTCTAAGTGCTTGGGAACTTCAAAATATTCATCAAAACTCATCCTTTCCGGGTGAAAAGACAAAACAGATGCTCCCGTTCCGCAGATAAAAGCCATCGTTACAATCAATCCTTTCTCTCGAGATCTTCGATGGAATTCTAATTTTAGATTAGGATGATAATAATCCATCACGTCATGAACATAATCACAATCTTTAAGAAAATCATCAAGGTTTTCTGGTGTTATTCCTTCTCTATAGGCTTTAACTTTAATCTCCGGATTAATTAACGTTATCTCTTCTTCAGTCACATCTGTCTTATTTCTTTCTAAAGTATCCCTTAAGGCGTAATATTGC
>JBDREV010000130.1:0-3805 GCA_043819375.1 Candidatus Woesearchaeota archaeon | reverse complement strand
CAAAAACCGAGAAGAGATCCATCAAGAAGCTATTGATCATGTAGAAAAACTGTTACACAAATATGGGAAAAAATCCTATTATTTTACTTCTTCATCTTTTTTCTTACCGAAAAAAGAGTCCAAAGACATACAGGCCATCTGTGCTTTATAAGAAATTTTGTCTGATATCTTGATCACCTCATTTTAACCGAATTAATACATTAAAAAGAGGGAATCTATCACCTCTTTTAGTACATCTATCGACAAGAATAGGAAAGCTGCGAGATATATAAAGACTGTTGATTTTGAAAATATAGTCTGTAATCCGATACCACTCAATGTAATACTAGGGGGTCACTACTCTTTGTTTAATTTACAATAGTGAAAAGATTAAAAATACTTTTCACACAAAGTACAGTAATGAGAAGGCTGTCCCTTTTCCTCATCCCAACCGAAGAATGGGCTTCTTTTCGGCAGATGGGTAGTGCAGGAAGGACAGTATAGATCAGATTCTTCTGCTTGGGCTTCTCCCTCCAGGATGATTCTTCTGAACAATTTGGTGATCGGATCATCCAGCTCAAGCTGTTCTTCTAGTGGTTTTGTTTCTGCCATACTGTTGGGTTTTGATGCTCTCTTTTTAAGAATTATTGTTTTTAGAACTTATGATTACTTGTTCTGCTGGATAAAGCTTACTAATTGATCAGAAACAACCTCTTTGTTCCTAGCATCAATCTTGACATTGAGGATCTGCATAGATCTGGTGGCCGCAGAGATGTTCCAGATGGTCTTGTTCTCAAATTTCTGTAGGATCAGGAAACTGCTCAGCAGCTCTTCTTTAAGATATTTTTCTATCTTAATCTTTTTGAAGATCTCTACTGCTTCTGGTAGGTTGGTCTTGACTTCCTCTAACTTAAGCTCTTCTACCTCTCCCTCTTTCTTGAAAACTTCTTCTTCACTTTTTATTCCAATTGGATCGCTGAGAAGAAAGACAGTGATCTTGTCAGTTTTGGTATTGTAGAAACCGATCTCCCAGGGAGAGGTTCTTTCCAGGTTGCTGTTCAGCTGGCAATAGAAATGAGTGAGATAACAATCTGGATTATTTTCCTGCCATTCCCTGAATTCAGCAGAATCAATCAGTTGTTGGTAGATTTCAAGCATATTCTCTCCAAGTATGCTTGCACTTGGTGCATTTGAAGAATCTGGTCTCCGGCTCATCTGCTCCTCTGGTCTGCTGGGTCCAGTAGTAAGCTTCCTTATTATCACATTTTTCGCAGGTAGCTTTGATTTTCGGATGTGTTTCTACCTCTTCAACAATGTGGATTCTCTTGACCTCTTCCTTAGGCTTTTCAACTCTAGTCTCTTCTTTAAGCTCTTCTTTCTTTAATTCGGTGGTGAAGCCACAGGAACACCACAGCATCTTTTTTCCTGACTTATCTTTAGGTTTGAGAATAGTTCCACATTTTGGACAAAATAGCATTTTAAGTTACCTCTAAGAAAGGGAATCTGCTGTTGGTTTAAAAAGTTTCTTGTTATTGATCCTTCAACTCAATCCACACTCCACCCCAACGGACCCACAGCTTCTACAAAGACAATCTTGATCCAGCCTAAATATGGAATTCTTAACACACCCTTTCCTAAGATCCTCTCTTCAGTGATCTTGGTTTCTCCCCACTGGCCATTGATGCTGTCCTGGTTATGGTCTCCTTTAGTCTGGAAATAATACCTGCCGTCTTCCTGCCACTTCTTGACGATACGGTGGATGATGGGCTGGGGCTTATCACCCTGGAAGATGATCACATCACCGACTTTCAACTTTTCCGGAGGTGTTCCTCTGATCAGAATAATATCTCCTTTGTCAAAGCCATTCTGAAAACGGAATTTCTTGAACTCTTGTTGGGTCAGGTTCCTTTGCTCATACCATAAACCACACTTAGTCCAATAGCTGTTAAAAGATTCCTTGAAATCTTCTTGATAGGCGCCGCAGATTTGCTGATTATGTAATCCATGCTCCATGCTTTCAGAGACAACGGCCACAATCGGAAAACTGGTGGCAAATAAAAGACCTAAAAGAGGATAGACCACAAACCTGATCATGATAAAGGCAATGACCACATTAGCCAGCCAGCTCCAGATCGAATCGCTGTGCCAGAGAAAATTCCAGGTCTTCTTCAGAGCAGATTTAAATCGCATAGGGAAAGGAAAGAAAAATTCTTTAAAAACCTTTTTATAGCGAAATAGATTACTGAGACTAATGCTGATTGGTAACCGCAAGATAAAAGAGGAGATTGTTACAGCGCTGGTTTTTAATATCAAAAAAAAGAAAGAGCTGGCTTATCTGGCAGATGGTTTTGTGGAAGAGGCTATCAAGAGACACTTAAGTCAAAATGCAAAAGTGGTGTCTTTCTTATCCGGTGTATTTAGTGAGAGATCTTCTGCTTACAAACAGATTGTCAAGGAAGTAAGGAATGAATTACGTCGAGTGCATGGCCTCTATAAGATCCAACAGGATATTCTGAAGAGGAGAGAACTTTTTGAGCAATTGCTGCAGATTAAAGTTGGAGATGAAAGATTCCTGGAACTGCATCAGAAGATCTTGAAGACACATTCTTCTACTCGGGAAAGGCTGCCTTTTTATGGGTCTCTTTATACTCAATTGTTCAAAGTTACTGGAAAGCCGAAGAGGATCATTGATCTGGGCAGCGGCATCAATCCTTTTTCTATCCCTTTGATGGGGCTAGGAGGAGTGGAATATTTTGCTTATGATATCAGTGATGATGAGATTACTCTCTTGAGAGAATACTTCCAATTTTTCAGCAAAGTCAATCCTAAAATAAAGGGCAAAGCAGAGATTCTGGATCTGTTACAATGGGAAAAAGTGAAAAAGCTGAAGAGATTCGATCTTTGCTTTCTCTGGAAGATGACTGATATGCTGGACCGCACTTCCGGGCATAAGGTCAGTGAGCAAGTGATTGTTAACATTCCCGCAAAGTTTGTGGTAGTCAGTTTTCCCACCTTTACTGTGAGTGGCAAACCGATGAATCAGCCGAGAAGGAAGTGGATTGAATTGATGTGTGAACGGTTAGGTTTTGAATATAAGATTATTAAGGAAAAGAATGAGATATTTTATGTGGTTAGAAAAAGATAATCTCTTTTTCTGGCATCCCAAAAATCTTCAATTTCTGTGATTGTTAAGAAAGGATCCAAGATGGGAAGATTTTATCCGAAAAATTACAAAGAATGTTCTATCTTGGAGTGAAAAGGCACATTGAAAGTAGCGATCAAAAAGAACAGCACATCCATCTCAATTTTTTTGGGCAAAACATATAAAGTTTAGAATCTCCTATTTCCTAAAAATGATCGGGAGCACCATTTCAAATGGATAAAATAACAGGATCAGATAATGCCTTGGTTGTATTTAGAAGTAAAAAAATACGAAGAACCTGGCTTAAGGACGAATGGTATTATTCTTTAGTTGATGTTGTTGAAGCTTTGACCGGCAGTTCTAATCCTACTGATTATTTGAAAAAGATCCGTAAAAGGGATGGAGAACTTGGAAGTTACCTGGGGACAAATTGTCCCTATGTAGAAATGCTGACCGAGACTGGCAAAAAAAGGAGGGTTCTTGCTGGAGATACCAAAGATGTTTTTAGGCTTGTTCAGTCAATTCCAAGTAAAAGCGCTGAACCTTTCAAGAGATGGCTGGCGGAAGTAGGAAAAGAACGAATTGATGAAATAGAGAATCCCGAGCTTGCTCAAGAAAGGATGAAATCGATTTACACAGCAAAAGGCTATCCTCAAGAGTGGATAGATAAAAGATTGAGAGGCA
>JBDREV010000129.1:0-5699 GCA_043819375.1 Candidatus Woesearchaeota archaeon | reverse complement strand
CCTGTCCCAGACATTAAAGCCGCACATTTTTTTATAACGAATAGCCATGTCCTTCAGCGCATAGTTCCAGGCATGAGCCAAGTGCAGTCTGCCGGAGGTATATGGCGGACCGTCCAAAAAATAGAATTTCTGGCCTTTCTTATTCTTCTCTCTAGTCTTCTCATTGATCTTCTTCAGATGCCAAAATTCTTCTATCTCTGGTTCTAGAATCTTATGATCATAATCAGGATACTTCATGATTTGATTAAGAATGTGAGGTTATTTAAAAAATTAATTGTTGTCAGAAAGGCATTACCACAGATTAAGTAATTGTTCGACATATTCAGGGTTGCCGGTGAACTGCTCTTCCAAAAGTTGCTTAACTTTTTCATAAGGAAAGGCAGGCTTATAGCTTCTCTTGCTGGCTAAAGCATCAAAGATGTCTGCAGCGTTGATAATCTGGGTTAGAGTGAGAGTCAAAGGGGAGTTATTCAATCTTCTCTCTTGACCTTCTCTGATCACTCTGCGCCGATCTATTCCTCTTCTTGGATAGGCCAGCCGATTATATTCGTGATGAGAAACAACTATTCTTTTTACTTCTTCATGGGGAAAATCCTGTAATTCTTTAAATCCAAGACGAGAATGGCTGTAAAGGATCTTTTTTTCTTCTTCAGTTAATCTTTCTTGCTTAGAAATAATCCCTGGAGGAATCTTTATCTTCCCGATATCATGAAACACTCCAGCATAACCCAGATCAAGAATTGCCTGTTCAGGAAGATTATTCTCAAAACCAAGATCAATGCTTAATCTCCCCACGTTTAGGCTATGAACACATAATTCCGCATAATTTTCTTTTAATTTGAATAAATATTCACTTACCACTCCATTGCTTGTAATTATCTTAAATAAAGAATCAGTTTTAGGGCTAAATAGAATTACCATTTTTTGTTTAATAAAAAAACAGACTCATACCCCCACAATTTTCTTCCGATACCTTAACTGGATTTATTTAAGTATGATAATGTTGCCCCTACCTTTCTTGATCTTTTCAACTTTGCCTTTATGTTCTAACTCAGTCAAGATCAAGCTCACTTTAGCTTCAGAAAGATGCATCATCTCCTTGCGCATTTCTTTCTGAGTGATTCTTCCTTCGTGTTTTTTGATGATCCTGATGGCTTCGTCCAGGTAGTTAGGCTCTTTGTTCTCAACAGAGACCTCTACTTCTACGCCGCCATTTTTCTGCGATCTCTTCCGCGGATATCTCTTCTTGGCTAAGATGATCCTACCCAAGGCAATCAGAAGAATTCCCAAGGCAATCAGATAAGCCCATAATGGATATTTTTCAAAAAAACCTTTCTCTTCATCATCAATAATACCCAGGTCAGCTAAGATCTCGTCTTCTTCTTCAAGGCTTGGAAAAAGAAACAGATCGAATACAAAATCGCCCTCTGCTGAAACCCTGAGCTGTTCATAAATGCTGAGATTTCCGGCTTTGGCCTTAATCAGATAGATCCCTTCAGGAACATTGAGAGTGTACTCTCCAGTTTGAGCTAAGTATTGCTGTTGAGGTTCTGTATTGATCTCTACTAAAACATTGTCTACTTTTTTTAGATCCAGATCATAGATTGAGCCGTGTAAGGTTGCTGCGCTAACAGAAATCACATAGAGTAATAATATTAAGACAAAAGTCAGTGCTTTAACACCCATTCTTTTTTTGTGGTGTTACTATTATAAAAATATATCGCTTTCTAGATACAACAAACACTGCCGGAATAGTTACAAACTGGTTCTAGTTCCACCTTTAATCAAAGGAATAAGCCCAGTTTTTAATAGCTAGTTCAAATAAGTGTTAATAAAGGTTCATCTCGCCGAATAAAGGATTAAAGCAAGCCAAACCAAAAGCATCTTTAAAAAGAACTGAGAGCACAATAGATGCAGGGAAAAACCCGGAGGTTTAAAACAAGATGTCAAAAATATTAAAGAAATTAAGTGTGTTAGCTGTGCTGGCAATATTTATGTTCAGTATTGTGCCGTTGGCCTTTGCAGAAAAGGATAATGGCAAAGGTGTTAAGGAGCAGATCATGCTGCAGAAGCAGGAGATGGAAGAAGCAAAAGAGCAGTTCAAGTCTGCCAGAGAAGAATACACCCAAACCAAAAAGAATTATCTTGAATCTAAAAAAGATTACTTACAATTGAAGAAACAATCTTCTCAATGTACTGAAAACTGTACTGAGGTTCAAAAGAAATATAGGCTGCAGACCAGAGATCATCTGATCAACCTGGCAGATGTGATCTTAGGCAATCTGGAAAAGGTCAAAGAGAATCTGGAAGCTTCCGATCTTGATGAAGAGGAAAAGAATGAATTGATCTCCGACATCGAGCAAAAGATCGCAGAAGTTGAGGATGCCAAAGATACTTTGGAGGACTTAGATGAGAACTCTACCAAAGAAGAGATCCAGGCAGCTGTCAAGACTATCAAGGATGCTTGGAATGATAGCAAACCTAAGCTAAAGATCAGTGCAGGTAAATTGATCAACGCTAAGTTAGGCAATACCATCGTCCAAGTAGAGAAATTGAAAGTTAAGTTTGAGAAGATCAGAGACAGATTAGCGGATAAAGGTTATGATGTCAGTGCTCTGGATGATTACCTTGAAGAATTGGAATCTAACTTAGCTGCTGCTGAAGATAACTGGGAAAAAGCCAAAGAAGCTTTCCAGGAAGCTAAGTCAAGTGGAGATGAGAACAAGATTAGGGAAGCCCATCAGTACCAACAAAAAGCCAGAGACTATCTTAAAGAGATCAGACAGGATCTAAGAGATATCATCAAAGAGATCAGGAAATCAAGCCAGACTCAGTCTGGAGATAACGAGACTTCTGATGATCTGGAGAGTGACGATGAAGTAGAAGAAGACGAAGAAGAGACAGAGGATGAGACCGAAGATGCCTGTACTGAAGATGCCGAGTGTGATGAAGACGAGACCTGTGTAGATAACGAATGTGAAGACGTTGAAGAGGAAGAAGAGTCTGAAGATTCATGCACCAGTGATGTAGATTGTGATTCAGATGAAACTTGTGTAGATAACATGTGTGCAGATGTTGAAGATGATGAGGAAGACGAAGAAGAATCCGGAGACAACGAAACAACTGAAGGCAATCAGACCCAGTAAAAAATCGAATGATTTATATAATTCTTTTTTTTCTTTTTTTACAAAGGTGATTTAAATGAAAAAAATAATTGCGTTGATTATGGTTATTTTTGCGGCTTTGTTGATCATTGCTTGTAAAGCTCCCGTAAAAGAGATAACATCAGTTGGAGATGTTACTGGCATGGAAGATGCAGACCTGGAGCAAGATATCAAAGATATTGATGCCCTAGACCAGGATCTTAATCTTAGCGAGCTTGACGAGATTGACACTGCACTGAAAGAACTGGAGGAGTAATCTTTTATACTCTTTCTCTTTTCCTTATCCTGTAGGTGATAAAGATGGAATATATCAATAATCAAGAGTTTGAAAAGCTTAATTTGAGGATTGGGACAATCAAAGCTGTCCAACCTCATCCGAAATTACATGATTATCTTCTTCTGATCGATCTGGGGCCGGCAGAACAGGACATGCAGATCATTGCTGATCTGGCTGAAACATATACTATGGCTGAACTGGTCGGCAGGCAAGTGACTTTCTTGGAGAACTTCAATCCAGTTATGATTGGGGGGATTGAAAGCCAGGGGCTTCTGTTGATTGCCCATCAAACAGGTAAGCCAGTACTGATTAGTCCGGAAAGGCCTGTTTTAACTGGTGTGCAAGTCTATGGCTTGCATGATTCTGAGATAGTATATCATAAAAATGAATGAAAGCCAAATCCAAGAAAGAGTACAGAGTCTTCTTTACAAAAAAGCAGAACAGATTATTGAATCAATCACCGATCAGGAAAGAGCGCGGCTAGAACGGGCTGGTTGGGTACTTGATCTTGAAGAAGTTTTTCGTGCCTTATGGAAAACTATTTCTGAACATTATGACCACAAACCTTTCACTCTCAAACAAACAAAGGTAGATCTCAAGAAAATAACCAAAAAAGAACTGTTTGACTTATGATTGACCAAAATGTCTCACCACAACCAAAAAGTTTAAAACCTTCTGAAGTATATATTCTAATGATTATATTTAAATGTCACATGAGGTAAAAAATGGCTAAAAAACAAAAAAATAAAGAGACTCAACCCAAACCACAACACGAAGGACCTAAGCTCACTCCAGAGATGGAAGAGAAACTTAAGAACATTAAATCCAAGATCGATCACTTCAAAAAGAAGGTGATTGACAAGTTTGGAGATTATATTGTGGGTATCTCTCTGCTTCCTCCTGAAAATAAGGAAGAGAAAAAAGACATTGTCAATGTTTTAGTTCTTGTTGACGACACCACTAGCGAAAAGATGAGTAAAGAGGAGCTTCACGAGAAATTTTCTGCGATCATCGGACAGATTGCCAAGGAGACAGACGAGCATCTTACACCTCAAAGTGTTCTGTTGACTGAACTCTGGCAGAATTGCTATGATGGAAAATATGACTTGCTCAAATTGATTGCTTTAGGTGCACAGGTGCATGATACTGGAATGCTTTCTGCGATTAAGATTGCTGAGATTCACAAGACAATGATCCTCAAGAAGTTTGAGAAATATATTGTCAATTATGTCCTGGCAGGTTCTTTAGTGCAGGGAAAAGCTACTCCTGAATCAGATATCGATGTCTGGATTGTCATTGATGATACGGATGTTAAGAAGATGACTCGGGCTGAACTTAAAGATAAACTTAGAGCGATTATTATTGGGATGGGCATCGAAGCAGGAGAAATGACTGGAATTAAGAATAAATTGAATATCCAAGTCTATATCCTCACTGAATTTTGGGATTCACTGAAAGAGGCTAACCCGATCATCTTTACATTGTTAAGGGACGGCGTACCATTCTATGACCGAGGAATGTTCATGCCCTGGAAACTGATGTTGAAGATGGGCAAGATCAAGCCGTCTAGAGAGGCTATTGATATGTTCATGAGCACTGGTGACCAGATGTTGAACCGGGTGAAAGGCAGGATCAAGGATATGGCCATGGAAGATATCTATTATGCAATCCTGACTCCATCACAGGCAGCGCTGATGCTTTATGGAATTCCACCGCCAACCCCCAGAGAGACTCCGGAAGTGATGAAAAGTATTTTTGTCGACAAGGAGAAGATTCTCGAGCCAGAATATATCAAGATTCTTGAACATAATGTAAAGATCCGGAAAGATGTCGAGCACGGCACTAAAAAAGAACTTACCGGTAAAGAGATCGACGAGCTGATCAAGAATGCTGAGAAGTATCTGAAGAGGATCCAGCGTCTGTTCAAGCAGATCGAAAAAACCCATGAAGAAGAAAGCATCGTCAAGATCTATGATGAGATCATCACTGTGATCCGAGATGTATTAAAATTGGAAGGTATCGAAAAGGCTCAGGACGAGGAGATCATCAAACTGTTCGAAGATGAATTGATCGCCAAAGGAAAGATTCCAGCCAGATATTTAAGAAACCTAAATGAAATTGTTGACGCTAAGAATGATTACGATAAAGGAAAATTGACCAAAGCAGAGATTGAGAAGGCCAGAAGCGGAAGCTCAGCCTTGCTGAAATTCCTGATTGAATACATCCAACGGAAAAGAGGCAGAGAAATGGAACGGGCT
>JBDREV010000128.1:0-5375 GCA_043819375.1 Candidatus Woesearchaeota archaeon | reverse complement strand
TTCTGAGCTTAGGAAGAATGAAGATTATACGAGTTGCTCTAATAACTTATGCAGCTTTTTATCAAACCGGTCATAACACTTCTCCATTATATCTTCCACAGAATAACCTTCTTTTATCAGCAGCTCTACCGCGAGAATGATTAAATCACCTGTTTCCACAGCGAAATGAGGATTGTTTTTTTCATGGAGTTCTTTTATTTCTTGAGTGTGGTGTTGTAGCATGTCAATAATTTTTTTTTGAGTCTGTGCCTAGCTTATCTGATAAGTGGAGAATTTCTTGTATTCTTTTTTCGTCTATCATAGTTGGTGAAGAAAGTTAATTAAATATAAATCTTCCTTAATTCCCATCTGTAAATGTAAAACCAATGAAAAATGCAGTCTGTTCGTAGTTAGTCATGATGCTTGTAGTAAAGAAAACATTATCTGGATCAGCATAATTGATGCTCCAGCCTAAGTCTTTAAGGGATTTGGACATTGGGATTCTAAGTCCAATTTCTAAGCCGCCATATAGACCATCATCACTATGGTCTTCTTCATGGTAAACTGGAATAAATCCAATGAAACCAGAGCCTCTTCCACCTGTGTCTTGGTCGAAATAGCCCAGGCGGGCAGTTCCGAATACTAATAGATTATCTAAACTTTCAATTTCCAATTCTTTTGTCAGGCCTAATTCAATACTTTTTTGATACCCCCACTTTTTAACGTTTGCAGATGCAAGAGGTGAACGAATCTTGTCAGTTTTTTCGCGTTCTGTATATGTGAACCGAAGATTAAAGTAGGTATTATCTTGTTTTTCTCCTATGCGCCAATCAAAATCCATTCCGGTGCCAAACACTTTACCTGCATATGCATCTTGCTGTAATGAGGGAAATCCTTGGCCAGCAATAGCTTCAGTAACATGACTCCAACGTTCTGCTGAATAATCTCCAGGACCTTTTCTCCATCTATATTGGGCTATGGAATAATGAATCCTATTCGGCTGAGGGAATTCTTGTCGAGCTAATTCAGAGCATCCACTCAGCAATAGGGAGGCAGCAATAAAATATCTGGACATTTGCATGAAGTAGCTAGTTACATGTGAGAATATAAAGGTTATAGACAGCCTTATAAATTCAGGATTTTTTCTGACTATTGGTGATACAAATGCCAGTTGTAACAATAGAATTATGGCCAATGGATGAAGAAAAAAAATCTATGGTAATAAAGGAAATCACAGAGGTTTTTACAAAGATTGGAATACCAAGCCAAGCAGTCACTGTTATTCTGCATGAAACCCCTAAGGAGAATTGGGGTACTGCAGGGGAGCAGCATTCAGTGAAGTTTAAGGATATAAATTAGGTATCTGGATTGAATAATTCATGGATCTGAGCTGCGGAGATTCTTTCATCCGGTCTTATTGGTCCGAGTTTTCGTTCAGCTTCCCTAAGGAGTGCTGCAATACTAGACGGGGCTGACTTATTTGAGAGCTCTACGAAATACCTCATTAAGGAAACATCAAGGCCATTAACATATCCTTTAATCAATGCAGTTTTTGCATCCTGTTCAGCTTCAAGTTCTTGTTCACATCTTTTCAAAACATCACTAACACAGCCATACTCTAAGGTTTGCTCATATTGACGTCTATTAGTAACGTTACAGTTTGGAGTAGCAGTTCTCAATAAAAATCCATGAATTCCTGGAATTTCATCAGAATAATCTAATCCCATAAACTGAGCACCGGTTCCAGGGATCACAATAGTGGGTTGGGAAACGTATAAGAAACCCCTCACAAGAATCGCTTTCTCTCTTGCTTGGGGTTCTGCAACAAATATATACGGGAGATTTGCACCTTCAAAGACAGATAATGGCTCTTGTCTTCCCCTGATTATTTCAGTGCCGTTCCAATACCTGTCAAATTTTCCATCTGTTTCATGATGAGACATTTATAGGAAGAATGAACAGAGGTTTTTAAAGATAATCCCTTAGATCACTTTTAATAGTCTAACTAAAAAGATAATGAAAAGAACTAAAATTACGATCTTCACTGAGAGTATAATCAGCCAGAATTTAGTACGGGGTTTTTTCAGCCAATTGATTAATTTCATGAGGCTTTTTTCTTAATCCTTTTTAACCTAAAGACATTCTCTCTTTCTGCTTCCTCTAACCTTAACTGAATAAATGCAGAGGTTTTTTCCATTCTTGGAATGACTTCAAACTCAAGGGCATTGACTCTTCTTTTGGTCTTTTCGATCTCCTTCAAAAGCTTACGCATACTTGTTTCAACTTCTGCTGCTACAATGATCTTTTCAACGACTTTTTCATAACCTTCTGCGGCTTCATCGACTGCTGCAGAATTATATATTCCATAGCCCCTGTTCATAGTGGACTTTTGCAACTGAATTTCACCGATATTTGGCACAACAACGCCCATGATGTTTTTTTGGCCAATGTCAACTTCAGGGGTATTTGCCACAGCCAGTGCAATAGATTTGATCTTTAAATCAGACTCAAGTATTCTTGCCATATTCATCTTGTCAATGGCTTTCTGATATTCTCCGACGATCTCCCCTCTAAGATTCTTGACTTTTTTTAGAATTTCGAAGAAATCTAAAATCAAACCATCTCTTTTCTTCTTAAGAAGATTATACCCACCTTTAGCTAGCTTAATCTTCTTCTTTAACTCCATGAGTTCTGATCTTGTAGGCTTGACGTTCTGGGACACTATGCTACCTCTTTCTTTAATTCGTCTTCTTCTATGCCTCCTTCCAAGGGTTTCTTGAACTTAGGGGTTACTTTTCCTGAATCCTCCACTTTCTCCACCCGTGATTTATAGTATTTCTTCTTGAGTTCTGGAGAAATTCTCACTAATTCATCTGGAGGTATCATCCCAAAGAGTTTCCAGCCAAGAGCAAGAGTTTCTTGAATAGTCCTGTCTTCGTCTTTGGATTGGGTCACAAACTGCTTTTCAAATTCTTCTGCGAACTTAAGCAATCTCTTATCTCTAGCTGAAAGTGCCTCTTCTCCAACAATTGCCACTAGGCCTCTTAGATCTCTGCCTTCTGCATAACCTGCGTACAATTGATCTGAGACAGCTTTATGGTCTTCTCTAGTTCTTTTGGGACCTATGCCGAGATTCATCAATCTTGACAAAGAAGGTAATACGTCTGCAGGAGGATAGATACCTTTTCTGTGCAGTTCTCTGCTTAAAACTATCTGTCCTTCAGTTATGTATCCAGTCAAGTCTGGAATCGGATGTGTAATATCATCTCCGACCATCGTCAGAATCGGAATCTGTGTAATTGAGCCTTTTTGTCCCTTAATCATACCAGCTCTTTCATATATTGTTGCCAAATCGGTATACATGTAACCTGGGTAACCTCTTCTTCCTGGTACTTCTTCTCTTGCTGCACCAATCTCTCTTAGAGATTCACAATAATTTGTCATGTCTGTTAAGATGACAAGAACATGGTATCCTTTCTCAAAAGCCAAGAATTCTGCAGCAGTGAGGGCCATCTTTGGTGTCACCAATCTTTCAACGGCTGGGTCGTCTGCTAGATTAAGGAAGACTACAGATCTAGATAGGGCTCCTGTCTTCTCGAAATCAGCGATAAAGTATTGAGCTTCTTCATTTGTAATACCCATTGCTGCGAAAATGACAACAAAGTTTTCTCCTTCTCCAAGCACTTTTGCTTGTCTTGCGATTTGTAGTGCCATCTCATTATGTGGCAAACCAGCTCCTGAAAATAAGGGAAGCTTTTGTCCTCTGACTAAAGTATTGGTTGCATCAATTGTCGAGATACCTGTCTGGATAAAGTCAGCTGGAGACCCTCTTGAATAAGGATTAATGGCCGCACCGATAATGTCCATCTTTTTCTCCGGGATAATATTAGGTTTACCGTCTTTGGGTTTTCCTGAACCAGAGAAAACTCTACCAAGCATCTCATCTGACACGCCCAACTTGAGAGTATCTCCAAGGAATTTTACTTTGGCACCTTTTCCAATTCCAGATGTTCCTTCAAATATCTGGACGACTACAATGTCATCTGATGTATCCAAGACCTGGCCGTTTTTTATCTCACCAGAGTCAAGTTTAATCGATACTAAGTCTGCATAGCCTATTGGCTCTGTTTTTTCCACAAAGATTAATGGTCCTGCGACCTTGCTTATTGTTTTATACTCTTTCATAAAAACACCTCTGTGTTTTTATGAAGCTCAAAAATCTCTTTGAAACTAGTTTCTAAGAGATACAAAAAATGCAAAGCATTTTTTAGTATCTTTGATTTTTCGTGTTTCATCATGATCACCCTAGTGCAGCAAACTCTTTTTCCATGCCTTTCTCGGCGTTTGAAAGGATTTTTTCATAGTCCTTATCAAATTTAGAGTTTACTATCTCGTTTTTAGCTTTTGTCTCGATGATTTTCTGGATTCTAATATTTTTTCTGAGGGCATTCTGGCCCAAATCCCTGAATTTCAGGATGGATCTCATGATTCTTTGGGTTTTTTTCATTTCGCAGAATGTGTCAACCTCATGGAAAGCATTCTGTTGTAAGAAAAACTCTCTTATCATCCTGGCAACTTCTAAAGTAAGCTGTTCTTTCTCGGGCAAGGCATCTGAACCGACTAATTGCACAATCTGCAGAAGCTTCTCCTCTTCTTGCAAGATGCTCATGAATTCAGTCACGAGCTTTGGAAAGTCTTTGCTAACATTCTCCTCAAACCAAGGCTTAAGGGTATCTAGGTATAATGAGTAAGAGGTTAGCCAATTAATCGAGGGAAAGTGTCTTCTCTGAGCTAGTTTAGCATCTAAGGCCCAAAAACATTTTGTAACTCTGAGTGTATTTTGGGTAACGGGCTCGGAAAAATCTCCACCGGGTGGGGATACAGCTCCAATCAATGTGACAGAGCCTTCTTTTTTCTTTCCTAGGGGAATTACTCGACCAGCTCTTTCATAGAACTGAGCCAGTCTAGTGGCCAAATAAGCTGGGTAACCTTCTTCTCCTGGCATCTCCTCTAATCTTGAGGAGATCTCTCTCATAGCTTCAGCCCATCTTGATGTTGAGTCTGCCATCATTGCTACACTATAACCCATATCTCTGTAATACTCAGCTAATGTCACACCAGTATAAACAGAGGCTTCTCTAGCTGCAACTGGCATGTTGCTAGTGTTGGCAATCAAAACTGTTCGATTCATTAAAGGCTTGCCGGATTTTGGATCTACTAATTCTGGAAACTCTTTTAGGACTTCTGTCATCTCATTGCCTCTTTCACCACAGCCAACATAGATTATGATATCAGCATCACACCATTTTGCCAGGGTTTGTTGTGCAACAGTCTTTCCTGCTCCAAAGGGTCCAGGAATAGCTGCAACACCACCTTTTGCTAAAGGGAATAATGCA
>JBDREV010000127.1:0-3527 GCA_043819375.1 Candidatus Woesearchaeota archaeon | reverse complement strand
TACCAGACCATACAACACTAATCTCTCTTTGTCATTCAGCTGTTGTTTTTTCTTTTCCATCTTGTTGATCTTGATCTCTAGTCTTTTTGCATACTTTTCTAATTGCTCCTGCATCTTTTTTTGTTCAGTAATATCCCTCACCGTAGCCTGTAGGGAAGGTTGGCCGGGTTCTAATTCTACTCTGGTGAGAAGTACAGTGGCCGGAAATTCTGAGCCGTCTGTTCGCTTATGGGTCCATTCAAATAAATTGGATCCTTCTTTTACGGCTTCATTGATCATCTCCCCTGCTTTTTCTTTGGAAGGTTTGCCGTCCGGCTGAAATTCTGGGGAAAGCTCAAAAGGAGAATAAGAGATGAAGTCTTGCTCATCTTTGCAGTTGAACATCTTTATTGTTGAAGGGTTGCCAGCAGTAAAGTTCCAAGAAGGAGGGCTTAAGGTCATGATTGCATCTCTAGATGATTTGAATAATGTTTTGAATTTCTCTTCAGATGCTTTCAAGGCCAGTTCAGCTTTCTTTTTTTCTGTGATATCAATCAAAGAGCCGTAGTAATTCAGAACTTTTCCTCTATCTCCGACCACCTTCACCAAGGTGTCTTTTACCCAATGCACATCTTTATCAGTTATAATCCGGTACTCTCTTTCCAGCTTCTTTTTTTCACCTTTGATGAAATCAAAGAAGATCTTTTGCTGTTCCTTTGCATCTTCAGGATGCATCATCTTCAGCCACATCTGCTTGTCTTCATAGAATTGTTTTGGAGTAAATCCAAACTCTTCTATCTTTTCAGATACTAAGGTAACTTGAAAATCTGGGGTGAAAGAATAGATCACTGCATCAACACTTTTCAGGGTTTCCCGGTAGTTATCTTCACTCTTCTTTATCTTTTCTTCCGCTTTTTCTCTTTCAGTTATGTCAGTCACAAACCCATAGACCTGCTCCCGATCACCCCCTTCAATGTTCACTTCTACCAATAGTGGGGAGCCGTCTTTTCTTTTGCATTCAATCCGGATTGGTCCCCAGTCTTTATCAGCAGATTTCTGGAAAAAGATTTGTTTGATCCTTTCTTTGTCTTCGGCCAGCTCCCAAGCAGGCATGCCGATCAGTTCTGGTTCAGAATAGCCGAAAATTTTGCACATAGCATTATTGACGTTGGTGAAACATCCTTGTTGAGTAGAATGTAATCCTTGTTTGATGTTTTCAGCAAGGTCTTTGTATTTCTTTTCTGATACTTTTAGAGCTTCTTTTACTTTTCGCCGTTCAGTGATCTCTGTGATAATCAGGCAGCCCTCGGAGCCGATCCTGGCAGCAGTGATTTCTAATTCCCTTTTTCCAAATAATGGGTGGATACGTTTCTCTTCGATCAGATGATCTTTTCCTTGGAATAATCTTGCGTACTTCTGATACTCTTTCTCTGAGGAACAGAGGTAGCTGTCTCTGAAATTCTTTCCCAGCAAAGATTCTTTCTTAACTTTGTTGGGCAGGAGAGCCAGGGCCGCCCTGTTAATCTTGGTGAGATTCAGGTCTTTATCAAAGAAGATTAAGGGGAGAGGTAAGAAATCAATGAACTTATCAAAGTTTGGTTCTCCCATCTGGGGTAGTAATCCTCTTTTTTTTTAAATAGTTTATGTTTTTTGATAATTATTGTTCTTGGTTTTGCTGATAATTTGTCAAAAATTAATATTTTTTATGTTTTAAGATGGGTTGTTGATAATTTTTTAGCAAAAAACAAACTTTTAAATAAAATCTTAAGTTATTATACACTCTCTTCACTCTTCCAGAAGAGCAGTCAGCATACTCTGAGGGCTGCTTTTCTGGTTCTTCTCAGATTATTCCTTTCTGGAGATGGTTGCTATCTTTAAATCATAAATTAAACTTTTAGCGATAAACCTTAAATCATAACAAAATTTGGAATAACGATTAGTTCCCGGGAATTAAGGGGAGTTAAGATTTACCGGGATTCCCGGTAATTTTGGAAACATTTATAAATGAATATCAATTCCCGGTAGCAGAGATGAAAATTCACCTGCCTAACAGCGCCTTTTTAGGAAACATTGACCCTTTCTTAAGGTCTTTTGATAGTGCTAACTCTGGAAAGTTGGTGATCACCTCTAATAAGAAATGGATCTCTATCCACCCCTTAGTTTTGTCTATGGTTGCTGCTTTGGGTCTGAATTTAAGTCCGGATAAAATAGACTTTGAAAATTTAGAAGCGAAATCAAAACATTATCTGGAAAGGATGGGCTTGTTCAAAATACTGGAAATAAAATCCAGGATAAAGATCAAAGAGCATGAGCCTGCCGGAAGATTCATACCCTTAAGTAAGATCAAAGATTCAGCAGGATTGACAGAATTCATCACTGAGATGGTCCCTTTGCTCCATTTAGAGCCTAAACAGGCAGAGCCGATCAGATATGTGGTCAGCGAACTGGTCAGGAATGTATTGGAGCATTCAAAAGCTAAGGATGGTGCGTTAGTGGCAGCGCAGTATTATAAAAAAAGCAACACCATCCGCATAGGGATAGTTGATACTGGTGTTGGTATTAAAGAAACTATTGGTAAATCTTATCATGTGTCTGATGATCTGGAGGCGATCAGGTTGGCTCTGATGCCTGGAATAACCGGAACCACTCGGCTGGAAGGAGGGACGGAGTTAAATGCCGGGGCTGGAATGTTCTTCATCAAGTCCATTGCCAAGGTAAATAAGAGTTTTTTTGTTGTTTACAGTGGCAGGGCCATGTACAAGCTGCTGAAGAGTGAGCAGGTAAAACTGTACGCAGATCCCTTTAAGGATCGGCATTCTGAAGACGAGAATCTGCCTTTCTGGCAAGGCACTGCTGTGGGGATAGATATATCTTTGGATGACACTAAAAAGTTCTCAGCTCTTTTAGACTTGATCAGAGATGTTTATATTCAGGCTATTAGAGAAAGAAGAAAAGAGACGTATAAAAAAAGGAGGCCTAGATTCATATGATTGAGATAAAACTGTTTTCAAAAGTAGGCAATTTTGCTGAGAATAAAGATATCGCTAAGGAGATCAGGGTTGGGAGAATTGTCCCTGCTTTAGAGAAGGATCAAGAGGTAGTTTTGGATTTTGCCGGTGTTGATGCGATGACCCAGTCTTTTGCTCATGCTTTGATCAGCGAGCTGATCAGAAAATACGGAGCAGAGGTGCTGGACATGATCTCTTTTAAGAACTGCACAGAGACAGTGAAGAAGATCATCACTATTGTTGTGGATTATATGACTGATGATTTGGGTAGATGACTATTTCCCAGTACTCACAAGAACTATTTAAAAGAAAGTTTCTCTCTCTAAAAAATGTAGTATCACGTTTTAAGGGCACAGCATAATATATCACTTGGTGATGTATTATGTACAAACTTACCCTTAAAAAACGTGTTTGGATTGTAAAGCACCACAATAAGGGGATAGATGCTTCTAAACTTGCTCTTGCACAAAACATAAACAGAAGAACAGTCTACAAAATTTTAGATAAATACAAAGAGTATGGCTGGGACGGCCTTAAAGA